>CAJXXJ010000063.1 GCA_913062745.1 uncultured Phaeodactylibacter sp. | reverse complement strand
CCTGCGGGTTGACGGCCAGGCGCAGGTAGCCGATGACGTCTTTGACTTCCTTGCGCTGATAGAAGGACAGCCCGCCGAATATCTTGTACGGCACATTGTAGCGGCGCAGGTATTCCTCGAATACACGGGACTGCGCGTTGGTGCGGTAAAGGATGGCGATGTCCGCATTGCGCAGGTGGTAGCGGTTCTTCTGCTCCATGATATCGTCGGCGATCCGTTTGCCCTCCTCGCCGTCGGTCATGGCGCGGATGAGCTTGATACGGTGCCCTTCGCCTTTGTCGGACCAGATGGTCTTCTTGATCTGATTGCGGTTGAAGCCGATGACCTCATTGGCCGCCTGTACGATATGCTCGGTGGAGCGGTAGTTTTGCTCCAGCTTGAAGACCTGAATACCGTGCTTTTCGAAGTCTTTTTCGAAATCCAGGATGTTCTGTATAGTAGCCCCCCGGAAAGCGTAGATACTCTGTGCGTCATCTCCCACCACGCAGATATTGCGGGCGCTCTTGTCGTAGTTGATAAACTTCCGGACGATGGAGTACTGCAGGTGGTTGGTATCCTGAAACTCATCCACCAGCAGGTATTTGAACTTCTGCCGGTACTTTTCCAGTACGTTGTCCGGGTTTTTCTGGAACAGCTCATATAGCCGGTAGAGCAAGTCATCGAAGTCCATAGCGCCCGAGCGCTTGCAGCGGGCGGTGTATTTTTTGTATACCTCGTACACTTTTGGGCGTTTAGCCATACGGTCTTGCTCGCGCAGCTCTTCGTCTTTTTCGTAGAGCTTAGGCGTGATCAGATTGCTCTTGGCAGAGGAGATGCGGGAGCGGATGGTATTGATGTTGTAGTGGTCTTTGTTCAGGTTCATTTCCTGCACAATAGACCGCAGTACGCTTTTGGTGTCGTCCGTATCGTAGATCGTAAAGTTGGAAGGGTATCCGATTTTCTCTGCTTCCACCCTCAGGATTCGGGCGAAGATGGAGTGGAAAGTGCCCGCCCAGACCTTATTGGCACGGGGGCCTACCACTTTTTCGATCCGCTCTTTCATTTCCCTGGCCGCTTTATTGGTAAAGGTGAGCGCCAGGATTTCCCAGGGGGCAACGCCCTTTTCTATCAGGTGGGCGATACGGTAGGTGAGCACCCGCGTTTTGCCGGAGCCCGGCCCGGCCACGACGAGCACGGGCCCGTCGGTTTGCGTCACCGCTTGCCGTTGTACATCATTGAGCTGATCCAGATAACTCATGCGTTCTTTCGTTTCTTAGCTGTTTGTGTTTCGGTCTTGCTTTACTGTGCCTGCAGTTCTTCCCAGTACTCCACTGCCCGGCGGGTATGCGGGATGCAGATTGATCCCCCCACGAGGTTGGCGATGGCGAGCAGCTCAAAAAGCTCCTCCGTGCTTACGCCCTGTTCGTGGCATTTGCCCAAATGGTAGCGGATGCAGTCATCACAGCGCAACACCATCGAGGCAATCAGCCCCAGCAATTCCTTTGTCTTGCCGGATAACGCTCCCTCTTGATACGCATTCGTGTCGAGATTAAAAAAACGCTTTAGCACTTTATTATCCTCCGCCAAAATTTTCTCGTTCATTTTGGCGCGGTACTCGTTGAATTCTTTGACTTGTGACATTTGAGCTCTCTTTTTTGCCGAAAGGCAAAAGTAGGAAATCCGTTTGGGGGCAGAAATTGCTGAGGCAACTAAAAATAGTTATTTTTCGTTGCATCAGCGTAAGGAAGGAGTGCTGCTCCCTCAATCTGGTATCCGTCCAAAACAGCATGTAAATGATTTATCTAGACAATAATGCGACCACCCCCTGCGACCCCCGGGTCGTTGATGCTATGCTTCCCTACTTTTATGAGCAACCGGGCAATGCGGCCAGCCGCAATCACGCACCGGGCTGGCTGGCGGAGGACGCGGTGAAGGAGGCGCGGGCTCAGGTGGCCCGGCTGATCGGCGCAGACCCCAGAGAGGTCATTTTTACTTCTGGTGCCACAGAGTCTGATAATCTGGCCATCAAAGGCATACTGCAGCAGTACCGCCGCAAGGGCAGCCACATCATTACGCTGCAGACAGAGCACAAAGCAGTGCTTGATGCCTGTGCGGAAGCCGAAAAGCTGGGGGCAGAGGTGACCTATCTCAGCGTGGACCACCGCGGCATGGTCAATTTACAGGAGCTGGACGAGGCCATACGCCCGGATACCATACTGGTGTCGGTCATGTGGGGGAATAACGAGACCGGCGTGCTGCAGCCCATGCCAAAAATCGGCGCCATCTGCGAAAAGCACGGCACCCTGCTGATGAGCGACGCTACGCAGGTAGTGGGGAAGCTGCCCTGCAACCCGCGGGAGGCCGGAGTCCACCTTATGGCCTTCACTGCTCATAAAATGTACGGGCCAAAGGGGGTGGGAGCGCTGTATCTGAGCCAGCGCCAGCCCAAAGTCAGCGTAGCCGCACAGTTGCACGGTGGCGGCCACGAGCAGGGGCTGCGGTCCGGGACGCTGAATGTTCCGGGGATTGTGGGTTTTGGAAAAGCGGCTGCTCTGGCTGCCGCCGAAATGGAAACAGAGGCCGCACGGCTAAAGAAGCTGCGCGATACGCTGGAGCGGGAATTGCTGGGTATTGAAGCCACTACACTCAACGGTCATCCGGAGCACCGCCTGCCGCATGTCAGCAACATCGCTTTTCAGGGCATCGAGTCGGAAACGGTCATGATGGCCTTTGGGCAGGAGCTGGCGCTGTCGTCCGGCTCTGCCTGTACTTCCGCCTCGGTAGAGCCTTCGCATGTGCTTACCGCAATGGGGCTGAAAGCTGCAGCAGCGCACAGTTCGCTACGCTTCAGCCTGGGGCGCTTTACTAAAGCAGAAGACGTAGAGCAGGCTGTAGTGCTGGTGCGGGACGGCGTGGAAAAAATGAGGGCGGCGAGCCCCGCCTGGAGCCTGTATCAAAAGGGCTCTTTAGCATAAAAAAAGCCCGCACACCGGCGGGCTAATTTCAACAAATCGTGACCTTTGGCTAATTAATTGCAATAAGCGTGCCAAAAATGCTCCAATCGTTGTTCGTTCCAGCCGGGGCCTGAGCTGATCAGCCCACTGCGCCTACTTGTTCTTACCAATGCTGCTCTGCTCCAAGATAATTCCCCGCACCAGCTCCTTCGTCAGTGCTCTGCCTGCCGCTTTTTGGCGTACCTCCTCAAAGGAGATGCGGAAACTGCAGCCTTCCTTCCAGCGGCTGCAGCCGTAAGCGGTCTTTCCTTTCACAACTTTCCCCTGGCCACAGCGGGGGCAGTGCAGTACCTTCGGTGGGGCTGATGCCTTAGGGGCCGGTGCAGTTTTGGGTTCCAGCGAGAGGGTATATTCCCGGTCAAAGCGCAGCCTTCCATCCACTTTTTTGCCATCTTTCTGAAAGCCCTTCAGCTGCACGGTAGCGCCGTGCTTCATCAGGCGGCGGAGCTGGGTTTCGGACAGCTTTTTATCGAGGAAGACAAAGGGTAACCGGAAGGAGCAGCCCTCCTTCCACTGACTGCAGCCGTAGGCAGTCTTCCCTTTCAGCAGTGTGCCCTGCCGGCATTTGGGGCAGTGGAGGTCAGTCATGGGGGCAAGCTGCCGCTTTTTCGCTGCCGGCTTAGCGCTCTTTCTAGGAGTACGGGCCGCGGGAGGGCTCGCAGTTGCAATAGATTGGGCAGGAGCCTGTCTGACCTCCGTTACCAGTTCTGTCACCATGTTTTTCATATCCGCTACAAACTGCGCTGCCCGGAATTCGCCTTTTTCAATATCGCGCAGCTGCTTTTCCCACCGGCCAGTCAGCTCAGCTGATTTGAGGAGCTCGTTCTGAATGGTATCGATGAGCTGCAGGCCGGTCTCTGTAGGCTCGAGCTGCTTTTTGCGCCGTTTGATGTATTTTCTTTTGAAGAGGGTCTCAATGATAGCTGCGCGGGTGGAAGGCCGGCCGATCCCGTTTTCTTTCATCAGTTCACGCAGCTGATCGTCGTCCACCTTTTTGCCAGCCGTCTCCATAGCGCGCAGCAGGGTCGCTTCGGTATAAGGCTTAGGCGGTTGGGTCTGCTTTTCGGGCAGGGAAGGGGTGTGCGGGCCGGTTTCCCCGGTGCGGAAGGCTGGTAATACCTTATCGCCTTCTTCCTTTTTACCCGCTGCGGCAGCTGCTTTGGGCCGGGGTGGAAACAGGATACGCCAGCCTTGTTCGAGTATCTCCTTGCCGGTAGCTTTGAATTTCACGCCATCCACCTCTCCCTGAACGGTGGTGTGCGCCACAATGCAGTCCGGATAGAAAGCAGCGATAAAGCGGCGGGCGATGGCGTCGTAGACTTTCCCTTCCTCGGGCGGCAGCCTCTTTTCCATGCCGGTGGGGATGATGGCGTGGTGGTCGGTGACCTTGTTGTTGTTGAAGACCTTGCCCGACTTGCGAATGCTTTTGCCGAGCAGCGCCTGCGTAAACTGGCTGTACTGCCCCATATTCTTCAGGATGCCCGGAATCTTCGGGTAGAGGTCAGTCGGCAGGTAAGTGGTATCGACCCGCGGGTAGGTGACGACCTTTTGCTCGTAGAGTTTCTGGACAATTTGCAGGGTCTGTTTGGCTGATAAACCAAAGCGTTTATTGCAATGCACCTGCAGGCTCGTCAGGTCGAACAGCCGGGGCGGGTGCTCTTTGCCCTGCTTCCTTTTTGAAGATACGACCACGAATGGCTTGCCTTCCACCTGCTTCAGTAAGGCCTCGCCTTCTTCTTTTTTGAAAAAACGGCCCGCTTCGCATTGAAACACCACTTCCCGGTACTCCGTCTGCAGTTCCCAGTAGGTTTGCGGCACAAAGGTTTCTATCTCGCGGTGGCGCTCCACCAGCATAGCCAGGGTGGGCGTCTGTACCCGGCCTATCGACAGCACCTTTTTGTAGCCGCCAAATTTGAGGGTATAAAGCCGGGTAGCATTCATGCCCAAAAGCCAATCTCCGATAGCGCGTGAGCTGCCCGCCTGATAGAGCCGGTCGAACTCGCTCGCATCGCGCAGCTTCCGGAAACCGTTGCGGATAGCCTCCGGAGTCAGGGACGATATCCACAGGCGCTGCACCGGGCCGCGGTAGCCCGCCTGCTTCATCACCCAGCGCTGTATCAGTTCGCCTTCCTGCCCGGCATCCCCGCAGTTGATAACCAGATTGGCTTCTTTAAATAATTTGCGGATGATGCCGAATTGCTTTTTGACGCCCTTGTTGCTGATCAGCCGCGTCTCAAATTTGTCCGGCAGGATAGGCAAAGTCTCCATGCTCCACTTTTTCCATTCCTTTCGGTAATCATCCGGTTCTTTCAGCCCGCACAGATGCCCAAAGGTCCAGGTGACGCGGTAGCCGCTGCCTTCGTAGTAGCCGTCCTTCTTCGCCCGCGCTCCAATGACAGAGGCGATTTCGCGGGCGACGCTGGGTTTCTCGGCAATGCAGACTTTCATAGGCCCTGTATCGGATTGTTTTACGTAATCTTCTTACAAGGGTGAATATACAAAATGTTGGAAATAAATGGAATTTTAAATTGGCAGGGTAGGGGAACGGCTATCGCCGGGCATCTGTATCCGGTACGCAGGCAGGGGGGAGTCCCGGCGACAGCCCGTTCTGCTTTCCGTAAACGGGGAGAGTGGCTTACTTCGTCAATTGGCTGCCATCATTCCCGCCCGCTTACTGTGCTCCGTACTACGGATTGTCGCTTTTTTAGCCCCCGTTGATTTGCCGCTGTACCTTTTTTAGTTTGGCTTTCCTGCCCTGTAGTTTAGCTTCCACTTCCTGCAGTTTGGACTCGTTAGACTCGAGGTTGTTGTTCAGTTCCTGAATGTCTTCTTTCAACTCTTCTATTTCTTCTCTGTCGTCGGCTATGGATTCTTTGATGTCATCCCGTTCATCGGTAAGGTCTTCGATGCGTTCTTTTGTTTCTTCAATCAGCTCGTTGTAGTACTTTGGGAGGTAAGTTTCCAGGAAGTTTTCCAAAATATCCCGAAGGGCGGCGTACTCCTGCGGCGTATCTTCCTCGCTGATGTATATGTCGTAGCCGTAGGCAGCAAATACTTTCATCTCTGAGCCATTCTCGTCTTCTACGATGTGGGTGTAAAAATCCATTTCTTTGGGCGAAATGGCTTCCACCACGACCTGCTCGGCCGTAAGCAAATCTTTATTGGCCAAAAAACCAATGCCCTTGAGTTTGAAGTCGTGATGGTCTTGCAGGTAATCTTTCCAGGCTTCTTTCAGGGTTTTGGGTTCCGGGTTGACATTGACTTGCAGGCAGCGGCGTTCCTGGTCGTTGTGTTCAATCACCCCTTTCTGAATGGTCAGGTCCTGAGCAAAAGCAGGGTATAGCCAAAAAGCGGCTAGTACGAAGAGTGCAAAAAAAGGCTTCATGTTTTATCCGTTTAAGCGTTGTGAATGCAGGGCATAAAGCAAGCAATGTTTATGCTTCCTTTAGCCGGGAAACGGATAAATCTGGCCGGGTGTTCTAATTCCGGGCTGATCGGATATAGCTGCCCGGTGAGGCTTTGCTTTTTATAGCAGGGATTGGAAAATACCAGAAAGAGTAGCTGTTATCGGCCTGAGCTTGCCTGCGGGCAGGGTGTATGCAAAGGAGTTTACTTCAACAGGCCCACCCCCCGCGCGTGCACCTTGTATTCGGCACGTTTAGCCTGCAGCGCTTCCTGCAGCTGCGCTACGCCCTTTTCCAGTTCGATCTCCCCGCAGGTGAAGATATCCACCGCGGCATAGCCGTGCTCCGGCCAGGTATGCAGCGTCAGGTGGCTTTCCTGTATGATCACCACTCCGGAAACGCCGTAGGGGGAAAACTGATGAAAATTGGAGGTTACCACCGTAGCGCCCATCGCTTCTGCAGCCGCACACATGCAAGCTTCCAGCCCGGCAACGCTTTTGAGGGCGTCCGCCGGGCAGCCGGATAGCTCCAACAGCAGGTGCCGGCCCAGCGCAGTGGGAGAGACAGTGGGTATATTTACGGTTTTCACGATACTTCTATTCTTGTTTTAGATCACATAGTGGCCGACAAACTCCGCATCATCATCCACAATCAGGCCATTCTGGCGGCGGAAGCAAAGGGCGCAGGCTTCTCCGGCAGCAATGTAAACGCTGGGCTGGTAGCGGTCGCCATCGCTATCGAGGTTGAAGGGGGTCAGCTCCTGATAAATTTTCGGCAATCCGCCGTAGTCGCCGGGGTTTTCCGCCAGCGGCTGCAGCTGCCCGTCAAAAATGCGGACATTATCGCCGGTGCGGCCAAAGCATGGCTTTTCCACATAGCGCAAATCCGGGAATGCACCGGCAGAGCGGCTTGCTTTCAGCAGTGCCGGATGAGCAATACCCAGTTCATCAAAGAGGGTCAGCAGCCCCTTTGACTGCAACAGCATGCTGTAAGCCGGGTTGAGGATGATGCACAGGTCCCGCTTCATGATTTGCGTAAGCAGCTCCATCAGCTCCGGCTCTTCGTACGCGATGAACTCCCAGGGGACCATTTTGAATACAAAGTCGTACTGCAAAAACTGATCCGGCTCAATTTCCAGGAAAATGCCTTCTTCTTCTGAAAAAATGACCTCCTCCAGAGGTGCCCGGTGCACCTCGTGAAAGCCTGCCTGTTTGGCTGCCATTTCCACCACATCCAGGTTGAGCCAGTCCTCCTCGTGGCCGAGCCCGATGAGGAGCAGGTTGGCCGGGCGGTTCGGGTTTTGGTCCAGCAGGCGCTTCAGCCCTTTCGTCAGCCCGGTGCGCAGATGCACCCACTGCCTGGCCTGCTTGCGTTCGCGGCGCGGCAATTGTTCCAGCAGCATGGGCTGTACGCTTAGGGTTTCCGGCATGAGGGACAGGGTGTCGGCGTTGAACTCCAGCATTTTGAGGGGCACTTCGTCCAGCCCGCCGGCAAAGTCGAAGCGGCCTACCAGGTGATGCCCCCATTCGCGGCGCATAGAGTGCTCTACTGCTTCTATGGCGTTGGCGGGGATCCCCGCAGCCTCCCACAGCCCCTTTTCGCTGACTTTGCGGGCGGCAAGCAGCATGCGCTCGTACAGCTCTCCGGCCGCCTGACTGAAGACAGAGACATCCCGGTCGCTCAGCTGCAGCAGCTCCGGGGCGAAGTAGTCCTGATTATCGCCTTCTGCGAACCATTCCAGCCCTCGCTTCCGCAACTGCCGGAGATTAAGCGGGCCAATTTCCGTTAATCGGTTATCCACCATAGGAACGGGTTGAACGGGAGCCGCCGTAGCCGGACTTGCCCCTTGAAGGCCGCGAACTGCTGCTGCGCGTAGTAGCATTCCGGAAACGCGTGCCGGTAGTGCTCGTCACCCGCTGATAGGTAGAGCGGTCCATATAAGCACCTGGCCGCGGGCGGAAAGAGCCCATGCTGCGGCCGAGCATATAGCCCATGAGCCCGTAGGAGACTACGCTGAACATGGAGTTGTGGCGGCGGTAGTAATGGTGGCGGTTGTGGGTGGTATCCTGGCTGGCCTGCGCCAGCGTGCTGTCCTGCATCATCTGCTGCATCTCGCTCAGCGGGATGGTGTCAGTGGTATTGTCGGCGTACTTGGCAATGATGGCGCTGGCGCTTTTCTCCTCCACCATCTGTTCGTCTTCAATCTTGAACTCCCCCTCGCTGACTTCGCGGACGGTGGTGACGATGCCTTTTTCGGCCGCCTGTTCGTCGACGCGCTCTGCGCCCCCGCAGGAAGCTAAAAGGAAGGCTAAAAACACAGCAGTAGAAATGGTTGGAAAATGTTTCATTACTTTGGGTTACTTGGATTTGCAATTTGGGCAGAGCGGGCGGCATGGCCTATCTTTGCGCGCTAATGACTCGTGTAAAAATAGCTAAAACGATATGCCCAGCCAAAAAAAACTGACAGAGAAAGCCGCGCTCGCGATTGCTATCTTTATTGCCGGGCTCTGCTCCATCGTGTATGAATTGCTCATCAGCACTACATCCTCCTATTTTTTGGGCGACAGCATCACGCAGTTTTCGCTCACCATTGGCTTTTATATGGCAGCGATGGGGCTGGGTTCCTACCTGAGCAAGTGGTGCTCCGACCGGCACCTGGCAGGCAGCTTTATTGGCGTAGAGGTGCTGCTGGGGCTGCTGGGCGGAGCAAGCGTCCCTATGCTCTACTTCTTTTTCACCCGGCTTTCGCCAAATGCTTATCAGGGCCTGGTGGTCGGCCTGACCATTGCCATCGGTGCGCTGACCGGTTTTGAAATTCCACTGCTGGCGCGCATCATGAAAAAGTACTACCCCCTGCGGGAAAATCTGGCCAACGTCATGTCGCTGGACTACTTCGGGGCACTCATCGCTACCTTACTGTTTCCGTTTGTACTGCTGCCCTTTATGGGGCTGTTCAGCAGTGCGCTGTTGTTCGGGCTGATCAATGTTGCACTCGGCGTCTTCATCCTCTGGTACTTCGTGGGCCATTTGCAACAGCAGCTGAAGCGTTGGCTGCTCGCTGCATCTGCCTTCGTAGCAGTAGCCTTTGCAGCGCTGATGTACCAGGCGCAGCCGCTGCTCAACGAGTGGGACAGCCGGGCGTATCCCCACCGTATCGTTTACAGCGAACAGACGCCCTACCAACAACTGACGGTAACCAAAAACCGCTCCGACTACCGGCTGTACATAAACCGGGTTATACAGTTTTCCTCTACCGACGAGTACCGCTACCACGAGGCCCTGGGCATAGTACCTCTGGAAAGCGCGCCTTACGCCGAAAAAGTGCTCATCCTGGGCGGGGGAGAAGGCCTTCTGGCCCGGGAAGTGCTCAAAAGCCCCCGCGTAAAGGAAATTACGATTGTTGACCTCGACCCGGCCGTGTTCCGCCTCGGGCGCGAACAGCCCTACGTCCGGGAGCTTAACCGCGGCGCGCTCGATGATGAGCGGGTCACGACCATTGCGCAGGATGCCAGCCGCTTTCTGTCCGAAACGGAAAACTACTACGACCTCATTTTGGTAGACCTCCCCGACCCGTCCAACGAAGCGGTCGCCCGGCTGTACAGCACCTGGTTTTTTGGCATGGCACGGGAGCGCCTTACGGCAAACGGGCTGCTGGCCACACAGGCGACCAGCCCCTTCCATACCCGCGACGCCTTTTGGTGTATCGTGAGCACGCTGGAAGCGAGCGGCTTCAGCTATGTATTGCCTTATCACACCTACGTGCCGTCTTTTGGCGATTGGGGCTTCGTGCTGGCGGGCCGGCAAGCGGTAGCAATCACGCCCTTCCGCACCAATCTGCCGGTGCGCTACCTCGATGCTGATGTTGTGGAAGCCATGCTCCATTTCCCGGAAGACTCAAGCCGGCCACCCGGTATTGTGGCTAACCGCCTCGACCAGCCTGCCTTGCTCGACTACTACCTTGCTGATTGGGAAAAGTGGAGCCGTGAAGCGCTGGTGCAGTAATCAGCTGGCAAAAGTGTTTTCCCAGACCATCCAGCGCCCCCTCGTGAAGTCTGGTACGGGCATTGGCTGGCTGCCGGCAGCGATGGACTGTTCGGACAAAGGGGTGATCGCCAGCCAGGCCGCTGCATCGTACACGTCTATGGGCGGCGGAGTGCCGGCTCGGGCACTTTTCACGAAGTCGTTGATCAGGAACCAGTCCATGCCCCCATGTCCGGCCCCTTCGGCATCGCTGCTGTGCTGCTGCCAGAGCGGGTGGTCGTGCTTCTGCAAATAACCCTCAGCCGGCTCCCAGCGGTGTGCCGGGCTGCTGCCTTCCAGGTGAATAGAGCCGTTGACGTCCATCCACAGCCCTTTAGTCCCTTGCACGCGGAAGCCCAGTGAGTAGGGCCGGGGCAAATTGGTGTCGTGGCTGATGATGATGCTCTCGCCTTTAGCCGTTTTCACGACCGTAGTGATAATATCGCCCAGCTCAAAGCGGACTTTGGCATTGGGGTGGCCCGGGCCGCCTTTGGGGTGCTCGACAATATATTCGTGCAGCCCCCGTGATTTGGTGGATGTAGAGGTCAGATAAAGCAGGCGGTTGCCACGGTTGATATTGAGATACTGCGCTACCGGCCCAATGCCGTGAGTCGGGTAGAGGTCGCCGTTGCGGTGTACGGAATGGCGGGTACGCCAGCGCGCCTCGCTGAATGCTTTTTCGCCAAATTCCACGCCGCTGTTGTACGGCGTTTCGCCA
>CAJXXJ010000062.1 GCA_913062745.1 uncultured Phaeodactylibacter sp. | reverse complement strand
GTGCTGCCTCCGCTGAGCTGCTCAATCAGGCTTTCCGTTATTGCGTGTTCGTTATGCGCATGATAGGCGCGCAGCGGCGTCTCAATCTCATAGTGCTGCAGCAGCTTTTTGGAGGTGCGCGTATCTTCTGCAAGAATGAGGTCTACCTCCTTCAGCACGCGCAGCGCGCGCAGCGTGATATCTTCCAGGTTGCCAATTGGTGTAGGGACCAGGTAAAGCATAGGCTTATCTACGATATTCAGTTTCTGCCGGCTCTGAAAACAGGCTATGGCCGTTCCCGCTGCTGAGTCAGGTGCCGGAATACAGAAAACAACACATACAGCAGCACCACAGCGGAAAACGCTACCTCCTGCGTAAAGATCAAAAGCAGCAGCGCAATGGCTGCAAAGGTAAATTTTATCTCATTGCCCGACCAGCTAAAGGATTTGAACTTCAGGGCAAACATCGGGATTTCGGCTACCAGCAGGTACGACTGCAGTAGGATACAGATGTAAAGCAAGGCGGGGCTAACAATCCAGTCTGCCAGCCCGTAGCTGTCCAGCGCATACATCAGCATCAGCCCTACCGTAAACATCGTGCTCGAGGGCGTCGGCAGCCCGATGAAGCCGTCCGTCTGCCGGGTGTCAAGGTTGAACTTGGCCAGCCGCAGCCCGGAAAAAGCAGGGACCAGAAAAGCAGGGAGCGCTGCGTACTGCAGCATGCCGGTATCCTCCACCCCGAGGGCGACGCACAGCAGGCTATAGTAAATCATACCAGGCACTACCCCGAAGGAAACCGTATCCGCAATGGAGTCCAGCTCTTTGCCCAGCTCAGAATGTACGCCGAGCATGCGCGCTACTAGCCCGTCCGCATAATCGGCTACCACCGAGGCAAAAACCCACCAGAAGGCCTGCACATAGTGCCCGTAGAGGATGCTGAGGATGGCACAGCATCCAAAGAACAGGTTAGCCAGGGTGATCGCGTTGGGGATGTTCTTCTTGATCATACTCCAAAGGTAGGAAAATCAGCGGACCCAACTTCCGAAACGCCCCTTTCGTCTTTACTTGAAAAATCCTTATCTTGAAGTTGTTCCCAATTAACCGGCTATGCAACACTTATACCTGATCCTGCTCTGCTCCTGTTTAGTTGGCCGTGCGCTGGCCGCTCCACTCAACGACGATTGTGCTGATGCTGTGCTTATCGAAAACCCGGTCGACTGGTGCTCGGGTAATGCCGCATACACCACGGTAGCTGCTACTGCTGAAATCGGCCAGCCGCCTCCGAGCTGCTTCGCGCCGGCCTCCGGCGTATGGTTCACCTTTGTGGCGCAGGCACCGGCGGTCAGTATTTCCGTGCTCAGCAGCGGACAGTTTGGTAATATGGTCTCCCCGGCGCTCGCATTGTACAGGGGCGGCTGCGGCGGGCTCACCGAGGTGGGCTGTGCACCCGGCAGCTTTTTTAGCGGAAGCGTACAGCTGCTCCTCAACGGGCTGACGCTGGGCGAATCCTACTACATCTATGTGCAATCTACCGTGCAGAATGGGCCGTTCACGCTCTGCGTAGACAACTTTGCTGACCCGCAGCCTCCTTCAGCAGACTGCCCGGCAGCCGCTGTGCTTTGTACCAAAGACCCCTTCGTGGTCCCCTTCATCGACGGGCCGGGCGACGACCCGACCGAAGCGAACGATGCGGACTGCATCAGCTCCTTCAACGTGGAAATGTTCTCCACCTGGATGGTTTGGACCGCCGGAGAAGCCGGCTCGCTCACCTTCGAGCTCGACCCTATCAACCCGCAGGATGACCTTGACTTCGCCGTTTACCGTTTTCCGAACGGGCCCGGCGACTGCAGCGGCAAGGAACTGCTGCGCTGTATGGCCTCCTCCTGCATCGGCCCCACCGGGCTTAACGATACCGCTGTAGACTTTTCCGAGCCGCCCAATTGCAATCCCGCTGTACAGGACAATTTCCTCGCAGCTTTGCAGATGCAGGAAGGGGAAACCTACGGCATCATGGTCAATAATTTCTCTCAGTCCGGCTTCGGCTTCGGCATCCGCTTTGGCGGAACGGGCACCTTCGCCGGCCCGCCTGAAGATTTTCTGATCCTGCCCGCTCCGGTAGTCTGCCGCGACAGTGCCCTTACGTTCCTGAGCCCGGAAGGCAGCGGGCCGGAGATCATCGAATGGGCCTGGGAGTTCGGTCAGGGGGCAAGCCCGCCGGTGGCAGTGGGTAATGGCCCACACGAGATCACCTACTCCGAGCCCAGCACTCAGTTCGTACAGTTGCGCCGGCTTTCCGATCAGGGCTGTATTGCCACCGATGTGCTGGAGATTGAAGTCATCTGCTGCGAAGCCGGTCTGGGGCTCTCCATAGAGTTTACGGCGCCGAGTTGTACCAACAGCACAGACGGAGTTTTAGCAGTAAGCGCCACAGCAGCGGATACCTCCGGCTGGTCTTTCCTGTGGAGCGATGGCGAAGAAGGGGCCATGCGGGATAGTCTGGCGGCAGGCAGTTATGAGCTGGTCGTCACGAATGAAGCAGGCTGCCCGGACACCCTGCGCTTTGAGCTCACCGCCCCCGAGCCGCTCGCTTTCGATACCCTCATCAACCGCCCGAGCTGTGATGCCGGCACGGACGGGAGTATTACCTTGCTGGCCAACGGCGGCACTTCGCCCTACAGCTATTCCTGGGAGGGAGCCGGCTTTGGTGCCTCCAATGTGCTGGACAGCCTGCCCGCCGGTGATTACGAGGTGGTCGTACGCGACAGCAACGCCTGTACAGACAGCCTGCTCATCAGCCTGAGAGAGCTGGAGCTGCTGCTCGACCCGCAGGTGCAGAGCAGCGTAAACCCTTCCTGTGCCGGCAGTGCAGATGGCCGTATATCTGTGGTGGTCAGCAACGGCCTGCCGCCCTATCAGTATGACTTTGCGGATGGGGAAGGCTATGTGGGGCAGAATGTGCTGGACAGCCTGGCAGCCGGGGCTTACACCGTGGCTGTCATCGACGCTAATCTTTGCGAAGGCAACTTCTTTTTTGAATTGGAAAACCCACCGGCACTGGGCGTTTTGTACGATGCGCTGTTACCCAGTTGTTTTGGGCAAAGCGATGGCGTACTTGCCGCGGCAGGGCAGGGGGGCACACCCGCTTATACCTACGCCTGGAGTACCGGCGCATCCGGCAGCGAGCTGCAAAACCTCCCGGGAGGAGCTTACGGCCTTACCCTTACCGATGCAAATGGCTGTGAATTGGCCGACACCTTCTTGCTGACGGAGCCGAGCGTGCTTCAATTGTCCGTCGACAGCTTGCTGGGGCCCCGCTGCGCCGAAGAGCAAAGCGGGTTCGCGGCACTGTCCGTGGAAGGCGGCAGTACGCCCTATCAGTACGAAGCCGGGAATAGCGGGCTGCAGCAAAGCCCGCTGTTTGATGGCCTGCCCGCCGGCACAATCGTATTTGCTGCGGTGGATGCGAATGGCTGCCGGGATACGGTACAGGCAGCGCTGCCCGCCCCGCCGCAAATCATAGTGGATGCCGGACCGGGCGATACCCTGGTGCTGGGTGAAGACGCGCAGCTGTCCGGTAGTGCAGAGCCGGCCGGGCTGCAGCTGAGCTGGACGCCCGATGCCCGCCTCGATTGCCCGGATTGCCTGCGTACCGGTATCCGGCAGCCGCCGCGCAGCGGCTGGTATACGCTTTCGGCACGGGACGGCCGGGGGTGTACGGCAGCTGATTCTGCTTTTGTTGCGGTGGAGCTGCAGTACCCGCTCTACCTGCCAAATGCTTTTTCGCCGAACGGCGATGGCCGCAATGACCTGTGGCAGGCATTCGGAGGAGCTGCGCTGGACGAAATCCTGCTGCTGCAGGTCTATGACCGCTGGGGAGGGCTGGTATACGAGCAAGAAAATCCGGCCGATGGCGTTATATCCATGCAGTGGGATGGTAAATCCAACAACAAGAATTTGCCGGCCGGTGTATATACCTGTACAGTAGAAGCAAGATTCATCGATGGCGTTATCCGCCGCTTCGCTACTGATGTCTCGCTGCTTCGGTAAACAAATCACGAAGAAGCTATGAAAAAAAGAAAACTACTCACTTTTGCTGTCGCTCTGCTTGCTGTGAGCCTGCTGCGGGCGCAGGGCGAAAGTTGTGATACCGCCACCCCGCTGTCTAACGTCAGCAGCTGGTGCTCTGAGGTGGGGGCTTACAACAACCTGGGCGCAGTGGAAGATGGCCCCAACGCAGGCTGTTTTCCCAATGCTCAGGATAACCTGGACGTTTGGTTCTCTTTTGTGGCCGAAGCCACAGACGTCAACGTAAGTATATCGGGGGCCACAGGGCAAAATAACGGAGGGACACTGGAGAATGTGCAGTTTGCCCTCTATTCCGGAGACTGCGGCACGCTGACCGAGATCGGTTGCTTTTCTGATGCACTCGGTGATAACGGAGGGCAGGTGTTCGCCGGGCCGCTGACGATAGGGGAGACTTACTACATTCAGGTGAGCGCCCGGCAAGGGAATCAGGGCACCTTCCAGATTTGCGTCAACAACTTCAATGCGATCCCGGACCCTTCCAGCGACTGTAATACCGGCGTCATCCTGTGCGATAAGTCGCCATTTACCGTGGAACGGGTATTCGGGGTCGGGCAGGTGCCGAATGAATTAGGCGGCGTCAGCTGTGCAACTGTAGCCTGCCCGCTCGAAGAAAGCGGCTCGGCCTGGTACAAATGGACCTGCGATGAGGCCGGTTCCCTCACCTTCACCCTGACGCCTCTCAACCCGGTGGATGACCTGGATTTTGTAGTGTACGAACTGCCAAACGGGCTGGAAAACTGCGACGGCAAGATTGACCTGCGCTGTATGGCTTCCGGCGAAGTCGTTGGCGCTCCGTTCGCAGAGTGGGAGCCCTGTACCGGCCCTACCGGCCTGCAAATCGGAGACCCGGACGTAGGCGAGAGCTGTGGCTGTACCCCCGGCGATAACAACTTCGTCGCGCAGGTGGAAATGGTGGCCGGCCGGAGCTACGCGCTGGTGGTCAACAACTTCAGCCAGTCCGGCAGTGGTTTTTCCGTAGAGTTTGGCGGCACCGGCACTTTTCTGGGGCCGGAAGCAGAATTTCGTACCAACTCTCCTAATGATACGCTTTGCCTGGAAGAAAGCATCACTTTTACGGATGAGTCTTCCTTCCCCGGCGGCATTGCCAGCTGGGAGTGGGACTTTGGGGAGGATGCTGCGCCTGCAAGCCTGGACGGTGAAGGCCCGCACAGCGTGGACTACTCCACACCAGGTATCAAGAATATCCTGTTGCGCGTCACCACTGCGGATGGCTGCGTAGTTACCCATATCGAGTCAGTCTACGTGAAGTGCTGCGAGGGCGACTTTCAGGTGGGCGGGGACATTACCGACCCCTTCTGCCCGAATGATTCTACCGGCGCGATTGCTATCACGGTAGCTAATGACAACCCGCCCTATGCTTTCGCATGGGATACCGGCGCGGATACGGACAATATTGATGCGCTGCCTACCGGCGACTATACCGTCACCATTACAGATGACTTCACCTGCGATACCGTCATCACCTATACCGTGGAAGGCCCTCCGGACTTTGATGTAGATACCCTGATTAACATGCCGCGCTGCGACGGCGGGACGGATGGGCAGATTCAGCTGCTGGTGGAGGGGGCTACGCCGCCTTATCAATTCAGCTGGCAGGGCGGCGCTTTCGCAAATGACAATACCCTGAGCAACCTGCCGGTAGGCGACTATCCCGTCACGATACGGGATGCTAACGGCTGCGAGCTGGACCTGGTGATACCGGTGCGCGAGCTGGTGCTGCAGCTGGACCCAACCGTTACCGATACCATCAACCCGTCCTGTACCGGCTTTTCGGATGGCAGCATACTTTTGAGTATCGCTAACGGGCTGCCGCCGTATCAGTATAATTTTAACGATGGCAATGGTTTTGTCTCTGCCAATACCATTAGCGGGCTGCCGGCCGGCACCTACGTGGTAGACGTGCTCGATGCCAACCTCTGCGAAGGGACTTTTGCTTTTGTCCTCGAGGACCCGCCCCCTTTGCAGAACACCTTCGAGCTGAATAATATCAGTTGCTTTGGAGCAGCCGACGGCGTGCTGGGGGCGGTAGTCAGCGGAGGCGTAGGCAGCTACGGCTATCAGTGGTCGACGGGGGCGGGCAGCCCTTTTATCGAAGAGCTTGATGAAGGAGCTTACACGGTTACCATTACCGATGGGAATGGCTGTGTACTCATCGCAGACACCTCATTTACGCAGCCGCCGCCCCTGAGCGTAGAGGTGGCTGACCTGCAAAACCTGCTCTGCTTTGGAGACAGCAGTGGCTTCGTGGGGCTCAACGGGCTGGGCGGCACACCACCCTATGAGTTCAGTATCGATGGCCTTAGTTTTCAGATAGACCCTCAGTTTTCCGGGATGAATGCCGGTGACTACGCCTTTTTCATCATGGATGGCAACGGCTGTACGGCTACGGTAGAAGCCACACTGACGCAACCCCCGCAGCTGACAGTAGATGCCGGGCTCGAGGTACGGATAGAGCTGGGGTATGATGATCAGTTATTAGCCTTCCCCAATAATCCGCTGGTCAGCTACGCCTGGTCGCCACCGGACTCCATGTCGTGCACAGATTGCCCGAACCCTACCGTAAACCCAGTCAACACAACGCTTTATACTGTCACCGTTACCGACGAGGACGGCTGTACCGCTACCGACTCCGTCTTCGTCCGTGTGCTAAAGAACCGCCCGCTCTACGTCCCCGATGCCTTTTCGCCCAATGGCGATGGGCGCAACGATGCCTTTACGGTATATGCCGGGCCGGGCGTACGGCGAATACAGGCGTTGAAAATTTTTAACCGCTGGGGAGGAATGGTGTTTGACGGCCGTGATTTTGCGCCTAATGAACCTGCGCTGGGATGGGACGGGACTTTCCGGGGAGAGCCTTCTCAGATCGGTGTGTATGCCTTCTACGCGGAAGTGTTGTTTGTTGATGGCATTACGGTGTTGGTGGAAGGCGACTTACAACTGGTAAGGTAAACCAGCTGTGAAGGGGGTAACGACAGAAAGGTTTCAGGTTATGCAATTAACCTGAAACCTTGTATGATAAGCTGTCTAAATATCGGTAAAACCTTCTGAAACAGAAGTGAAGCGAAGCAAAGGGGGGCTTAGAGCCCCATGTCCATTTCCTTCTCCTGCTTGTAGCGGGCCTTGAGTACCTCGTGGCGGCGCTGTACAGAAGGCTTGGTGAATTCTTTGCGCTTGCGCAGCTCCTTGATAACACCTACGTTACGATGTTTGCGCTTGTAGCGCTTCAGTGCGCGATCGATAGACTCACCGTCCTTTACGTTGATAATCAGCATATTTTAGTACCTCTGATGCGAAGAAGCATGGCTTCTCCTGTTTGTTAAAAAATAAGATCAATAAGCGTTCCGAAGCTTTTTTCGGCGGCATTTTTGAAAATGCTCCGCAAAGGTACAGAATATCTGTTATTTGCGCAAAAAAATAGCTCGTGCAAACAGTTTTAGCAATTAGATCTGGCCGTATGGGAAATCAACGGACGAGGGAGAACTTATCGCTGTTCGCTACGAGCTAAATGAGTGTCATAGTATTTGAAAGCTCTTAGAGGAGGGAAAAAGATGCCCGGTTGCCGGGCATCTGCATAAAGAGAAAATGCACAAATATCCCTAATCTTAAAATTTTTTTCAGGATTGTAGGTGGTCGTGTTAGAGCGTTAGGTTTATATCGGGGGGAATCGTATATTTAACCTTACGTTATCAAACTTATAAAATTGAGCTCTCGTAATGGCAAAGGCAAGGCGATTTCTTGCCTAACAATTGTTCTACAAAGGGGTGCAACTAATTGATAACTAGTTTTTTGTCCAGGTTTTAAGTTTTTCCCGACATGTACCTACGCTATCTCGCACTTGTACTTGCCTTTATAGGTTCCTGCTGTTATCCTGTCGGAGCATCCACCATTGACTGCGCTGATTGGCGTAAAAATGCCCGGGCTGATACCCTTACAGCTGGCCAGATGATTTATAAAATGTATGAGTCGATCAACCGGGAAGACTCGTTCTGGCAATGCCTTGCTGAACTTTACCAGCAAAAGCATATGGAAGAGCCGGGGAACAAACAGTATTTCTACAATTTCCGGGCACAGCAGCTTATCGTGGCCGGAGATTTTGACAGTGCCCGCCACTTTTTACACCTTGCACTACAGCAGGATACGATTCTCAGGGACAGCGCCAGGTTTATGGCCGACCTGGCCTCCCTGGGCACCATTGACTTGCATTTGCAGCGGTATCGCTCTGCCATCGGATGGTTCAGTAAAGCCAGTCAGTATATCGGCGAGCATACTCCTCCAAACCAAGTCGTCAGCCTTTACTCCAATATGGGCGCTGCGTATCAGTCTCTGGAAATGTTGGCCAATGCGATGCGCTATTTACAGGACGCTTACGAATGGTCAAAAAGAGACACACAGTTTGATGCGGCCACCCGCCGCTTTCTGGTGCAACACAATATCGGCGTCATCTATGCCACCCGCGGGCAGCAAGATCGGGCTATACAGCTTTACAACAAATTGGCCGATAGCCTCGCCTCCCTCGATATGCCTTACCTGGAACGCTTACTTTTCAGCAGCCTCGGCAAATCATACCTGGAGAGTGGCCAGCTGAAAGAGGCCGAGGCCGCGCTAAAAAAAGGGCTGGGCGAAGATTTTAACTTCTTGTACAATCAGGAAGAGCTGTATCAGTACCTGCTGCAGCTATACTGGGAGCAAAAGCGGCCCGCAGCGATGAAGCCGATTATCGATACGCTCGACCGGCACTACTCCATACTAGGGCAAACGCCATCGCCCAATTACTATCTACTGAAGGGAAAATATGCGGAGCTCTCCGGAAATACTGCGCAGAAGGCAGAATACTATTACCGGAAAGGCCTTCAATCTATTGCTCACGACACCTTGCCCGAAAAACAGGCGCTGCTGTACGGCGCACTTGCCGAAAGATATGCAGAAAGGGGCGAGCATCGGAAGGCATTGGAATATATGCAACAGCAAATCGACGCGATACAGCGCAGTGAAGACCGGCAGCAAGCTGTTTTGATCGAAGATTACGCTGCGCTTTACGAGTTGCAGGAGGAGCGTAAGCGCCTGCAGCAAGCCCGGATGGACCGCAAAATGGCCATGCTGGAAGCCCGAAAGGCCAACCGCCAAAAATGGGTCTACATCGGGCTGGCGTTCTTTGGGATAGGGTTTGCTGTGATGTTGGGGTTCAACTTCTGGCAGTACCGGCAGCGCAGTCAGGCTGAGCAGGAGGTCATACGCGAACGGCATCAGCGGCTGCAACAGGAAAAACTGGGCACAGAGCAGCAGCTGGAGTATCAAAAGAAGACGGTGCTGGACAAAAGCCTTTGGGCAGCAAGCCTGCACACTAAGGTACAAGAGGCAGTGACGCGCTACCATAAACGGCCGGAGTACCTGAAGCGCAAAGTGCACGAAATTTTTGCTGAAGAAAACCTGCTGGAGCAGTTTGAGCGGGAGTTTGAGCTGTTCTACCCTGAATTTGCCCGGGTAATGCTCAAGCAGGCCCCGCAGCTTACCCCCAAACAGCTCCGCTACGCCGCTCTCGTAGGGCTCGGCCTGAGGAATAAAGAGATTGCGGGCATTCAGTCCGTCTCGGTAAAGGCGGTGGAAATGGCCCGCTACCGGCTAAGAGAACAGCTGTCCCTCAACAGAGAGGAACAGCTCGATGTCTACCTGCGTAATATCCTGCTGAGCACTGCAAGCCGCCCGGCGGAGAAGCCCGGCATGCTCTAGTCCAGTATATACCGGACGCTCAGCGAGCCATAATCTGCACCAAACCCACTGTTATATCCACGCAGGAAAAACGTTGGGACCCAGTCCAGGGATACGTTGACCGGGGCATCCTTAAAATTGTAATCCAGCCCGAGATAACCCTGCAGCCCGACCGCAACTCTCGCGTAGTCGTCATCAAAAGGGAAATTGTCGTTGTAATTCCAAAAGACGAGGGAAGCTCCGCCGCCGTAGTAGAAATAGAGGCGGTCTACCTCCGATATCGCCCGGTGTACCTGGTAAGCCCCGCTGATATTAACCCAGCTGCCTGCCCGGTAGTCCCGAAATCCAAGATAGCCTTCCAGCGCATGGCCGTTATCGTTGACGAAGTGCTTATAGGATACCGACAGCGGGTAGCCCAACCGCAGGCCCAGCGCATTTTGATATTCCTGGGCAGTTGCTGTTCCGCTCAGGCTCATTGTCAGTACGGTTAAGAAGAAAAAGAATAATCGGCTTTTCATAATCAAGGTATTGATCAGGTAAATCCGCCGCTGCAGTAACAGGCGGCAAAGTTAGTATCTTACTTAATTAACCGGGGCGCATACCGGCCAATGCCTGCCTCCGCAAAGGGACAGGTATAGCCGTTCGGGCTAGATGTTGCCGGGAAGGGATAGCAAAGATAAGGATTCTATTCTTTAAGCTGCAGCAGGCGTTCAATCTCATACAAATCCTGCGCATTATCAAGGTAGCTGTCGTCCTTGCAGGAAAACTCCAGCTTCAGCAGACCTTCCTCTGTCGGGACGTACCAGAATTTCTTGAAGAAATCGTAGTACCGGATACGCTGTTTCTCTGTAAAGAAAAACGCTTCGCGCCCGGCAATTTCGCCTTGCTGCAGCTGTTCTGTTTGTGCGCCAGACAGTGTGGTGTTCAGCCACTGCTGTACGGTCTTGCTGCCGGTGTCTATCCATTCGTACTGCACCCGTACCCGCCCGTAGTCGCCCTGCTTGTACAGCCGGCTTACGCTGGGCTCAAACTGCCATTGCCCTTTCGGGAAGGTAAACATCAGCCCGCGGCTGGCTTCCACAGTTTGGTATTCCGCTTCGAGCGCCTCTGCAGTGGGCAGCGTGGGCGGGAATGCCCGGCCATAGCCATCCAGGTAACCGAAGCTGTCTTCCGATAAATACTGCGCGATCGCCCGGTTATGCAACAGGTTTTCGCATAAGCCATAGGAAGCTCTTTCGTCGCAGCCTTTGAGTACGCGGTACTGTACTTCGCTCAGTGGCTGCCCCTGCACAGTGTAGAGCCCAAATCGCCCCCCTTTTTGTGCCAGCAGCACCTGAGCGCTTAACGGGCCCAGATGCAGGTAATCGAAAGGCAGCAGCGTCTCCCCCGTTTT
>CAJXXJ010000061.1 GCA_913062745.1 uncultured Phaeodactylibacter sp. | reverse complement strand
ATTCACGTGCTAATGCAGCAAGATCAGCACCAACATAACCATATGTAATTTCAGAAAGATCGGAAAGATTTGTACCATCACTCATCGGCATCCCCCTTGTATGTATTTGAAGGATTTCTTTTCTTCCACCGCGATCTGGTGCATCTATTTTTATTTCTCTATCAAACCGGCCGGGACGTCTCAATGCAGGATCAATTACATCTGGAAGGTTTGTTGCACCAATAACAATTAATTTCCCTCTTCCTTTCAAACCATCCATGAGGGTAAGCATCTGTGAAACAACACGTCTTTCAACTTCACCGTGAACGAGGTTCCCGGCGGTGTCAATATGCCGCAGGATGGCCTATACACCGGCGTGCTCGGCACAGATAGTACCGATGTGGTGGAATTCGATGCCACCTTTGACACCAGCGAGCCGGGCATCTATGTTTTCCGGGTATGGACCGACCTGGAAGGCGACAGCGACCGCTCCAATGACACCACCGAAGTCACCATAGTCAATGCACCACTCATTACGGAATACCCGTACACACAGGATTTCGAAGCAGACAACGGCATCTGGTATCCGGAAGCAGAAGGGCTGGCACCCTCGAGCTGGGAATACGGCAGCCCGGCCGGCGGAGAAATTGCCAACGCGGTCAGTGGCAGCAACGCCTGGGTCACCAATCTCGACGGCCCTTACAATGATAATGAATTATCCTACCTGAACAGCCCCTGCTTTGACTTGAGCGGCTTTAATCAGGACCCGGTCATTGGCTTCCACCTCTACCTGACTACTCAGGCCTGCTGTGATGAGCTCTTCCTGGAGTTCAGCACGGACGATGGTGAAAACTGGGAGCGCCTGGGCAGCTCGGACACCGGCATCAACTGGTATAATGATGCATTCAACAACTGGTGGGATGGCACCGCAGGCCAGCAAGGCTGGCGCTACGTGCAGCACGAGCTTACAGACCTCGCCGGAGCGCCTAATGTGCGCTTACGGTTCGTATTCTCCTCCAATGCCGGCATAGCCGAGGAAGGGGCCGCTATCGATAACATCTTTATCGGTGCAGAACTGGATACCGATCTGGCGGCAAGCAATCTGGCCCTCCCGGCTGGTGCAGCTTGCGGAAGCGCTGAAGAGTCTGTGCGCATCACGATCCTCAATACCGGCGATTCGCCCATCGGCAGCCCGGAGGTGAGCTACAGCGTCAACGGCGGCCCGGTGGTCACGGAAATGGCTACCGAAATTGTACTGCTGCCCGGAGAACAAGACAGCTATACCTTCAGCCAAACGTACGATGCCACTCAACCCGGCGATTACGTCATCAAAGCCTGGGGTAATGTCCTCAATGACCCCTACTCCGGCAATGACACTATCGTACAGTTTTACCGCACTGCGGTAGAGCTGCCCTTCCGCGAAGATTTTGAAGGCGGCAGCGTACCGGAAGGTTGGGAAACCTCTCCGCAGGCGAATGTCGGCAGCGGCCACAACAATCAGTCGAATGTGCTTTTCGTCAACATGTACTCCTTCGTCTCGGAGGCTTTCTTCACCACCCCGCAGTTCGGGCCTATACAAGAAGGAGATACCCTGCGCTTCGACTATAAGTACGTAGATTTTGCGGCCGGTACAGTACCGACCTTCTTAAGCTCGGGCGATTCGCTGCTTATTGAAGCCACTACGGATTGTGGGCTAACCTACGACACCCTGTTTGTCATCAATGAAGATAATCACCTCCCCAACCTGGACCTCACCACGGTGGAGCTCCCGCTGGATGAGTACGCAGGCGAGTTCCTGCGCATCCGCTTCAGCGCGGTCTGGGGAGCGGGAGACTACTTCCTCGACCTGGACAACATCAACATCCGCCGCTGCCCGGAAGACCTGGGCATAGAGCTGGAGCTGTCCGCTGCCTCCGGAGCAGATAACGCAGACGGCAGCATCACAGCGACTGCCGCAGCAGGGGAAGCACCCTACACCTTTGAGTGGGAAACCGGCGAAACCGGTGCTACGATTGACAGCCTGCTGCCTGGGGATTATACCCTTACGGTAACGGATGCCTTCGGTTGCCAGCAGGTGGTCACCGCGTCTGTGAGCATCACAAGCACACAGGAACTGAACCCCGCCGCGCCGGAGCTAAGCCTTGCCCCTAACCCGACAAGCGGGCAAACTACACTGAATGTCCGCTTCCCACAGCCGGCTGATGCCCGCATTCTGGTTTTCAATGCGATGGGCCAGCTGATTTACGAACGGGTGGAACAAAAGGTATCAGAGGGGCAATATCTGCTCGATTTGTCTGATCAGAGCGCTGGCCTTTACTACATACAGGTCAGTGCGGGAGGGCAAATGAGCACCGCCAAACTTATCCGCACCAACCACTAATACCTGAGCGCCAGCATACAGGAAGGGGCCTTTCCATATTCGGGAAGGCCCCTTCCTTGTTTTGGGCTAAACTATTTGAGCGAGAAAATGTATCAAACAGTAGCTTTGGCTAAAACTGGCCCCATACCCGAGGAAGACTGTTCACGCTCATCAAACCGCCGTCTTTGAACTGCTTCCAAAAGACGACATCGTCGAGCTCTCCTCGGTCATCAAGTTCTTTAAGGAAGCTAACCGGTAAGACACCATGAAGATAGGTATCGTTTGTTATCCCACCTACGGAGGCAGCGGCGTCGTCGCCACAGAATTGGGCCTGGGGCTCGCGAAGCGGGGCCACGAAGTACATTTCATTACTTACAAGCGGCCGGCGCGTTTGTCTGCTTTCCATGAAAATGTCGTGTTTCACGAAGTTTCCACACAGGATTACCCGCTTTTTGAATATACCCCCTACGATACTTCCCTGGCCAGCAAACTGGTGGATGTGGTAAAGTTTGAAGAACTGGACCTGCTCCACGTACACTATGCTATACCGCACGCTGCCGTTGCCTACATGGCCAAAAAAATACTGCTTACGCAGGGAAAATACATCCCGGTAGTTACCACGCTGCACGGCACTGACATCACACTCGTTGGTAATGACCACTCCTTCGCCCCGGTAGTGGCCTTCTCCATTAATAAGTCGGATGGAGTAACCGCTGTATCGGAAAGCCTGAAACAACAGACCTACGATTACTTCGACGTTCAGACAGACATCCGCGTCATCAACAACTTCATCGACTTCGACCGCTTCCGACGCATCGATAAGGACCATTTCAAGAAGGCGATTGCGCCCAACGGGGAGCACATTCTGACGCATGTCTCCAACTTCCGCAAAGTGAAACGCGTGGAAGATGTGCTAAAGGTATTCCAAAAGGTCTACGAGGCTACACCAGCCAAGCTGCTGCTCATCGGCGACGGGCCGGAACGGCACAATATGGAAGAGCTTTGCCGCAAAATGTCGCTTTGCCACGAGACGCGTTTTCTGGGCAAACAGGATGCCGTAGAGGAACTGCTGGCTATCAGCGACCTTTTCATCATGCCTTCCGGCAGCGAGAGCTTTGGCCTGGCTGCCCTTGAGGCGATGGCTTGTGAGGTGCCGGTGATTTCTTCCAATGTAGGCGGCCTGCCGGAGGTCAACCTGCATGGCAAGACCGGCTACCTGAGCGATATCGGTGATGTAGAGGATATGGCACGCAATGCCATCAGCATACTTAAGGACGAGCACAAGCTCAAACAATTCCGGCACGAGGCACTCGAGCAGGCCAAACGCTTCGATATCGACAAAATACTGCCACAGTACGAAGCGTACTACGAGGAAATCATCGAGACCTCCGTGTATACCTCCGCTAGTTGATCACCATAATTTTTGTGACGGCAGCATCCGGCTGCGCGTTGAAACCAAAGCCATTATCCGCGCTGGAGAATACCAGATAGACGCCGGTCTGTACGCGGCGCCCGTTGTAATCCCGCCCGTCCCAGATCGCCTGCCCGCCGAGGGCTTCTGTTTCAAATACGAGCTTTCCGTTGACATCTGTGATTTTGACGTTCGCGTTGCGGGCCAGCCCCTGTATCGCAATCGGCCCGTCGTAGGTATCGCGCACCGGGTTCGGGTATACCTTAATATTCTGCCGGTGGGTACGGCCGCCCGCTACAGCATCTCCCTGGTAGGAAATTAACCCTTTCTCCGTGCCGATGAAGACTTCGCCGGTAGACTGATCCACCGCGATATCCAGAATGTTATTGTCAAACAGAGGGCTGTTCTCTGCAGTAAAGCGTGCAATTTGCTCCTCCCCGGTTGGCGAAAGCAGAAATACACCGTTCTGTGTGCCCACCCATTTCCGGTTGGCGCCATCCACTGCAATAGCCGTAATGGTCTCTGTTTCCAGCAGGAATGCCCCGAAGCCATCCTGCTCCACGATGCGCCGCGTTCCCTGGCAGATAGGGTCAAAGGCGCTACCCCCGCATTCAAAAATGACGATTCCGGCGTTGGTGCCCACCCATACATCACCGTCGAGGTCCGCCGCCAGGCAGGTCACGTCGTTATTGGGCAAATTGCTGTTATTGCTGTTAAAGGTCCGGCAGCGGTCGTCGGTATCGGTTTCCATATCCCCTTCGTCAAAGAGCAGCAGGCCCACGCCGTTGCTCACCGAGCGCATCCACTTGAAGCCATTGCCATCCACCACCAGATCGATCACCTGCGTCTCAGCGCAGCCGGGCATACGGAAGCTCTTCCACTCCCCTCCCGGCATAAGCACAGACAGCGGCTCCGGTGCCGAGTTGTTGCTCACCCAAAGGTTGTTGTCTTCGTCAAAAGCCAGTCCGCCCACCCGCACTCGGACATCCTGGTCTGCGATCTGCAGGCTGGAGTTGTCATCGTCGTACTGGGCAAAGGTTTCGGTGGCCGGGTCGTACTCAATGAGCCCGGCGATGTAGCTGCCCATGTAGACCTTGCCGTTGTTCGGATGGATTGCTGAGGCTACAAATACCTGCCAGTCATCATCCGGGCTATCCGGGTTATCGCCCAGGAAAGCCTCCGTAGTCTCCCGGTTGTAGGCAGTCCAGCGCCCGTCAATAAAGGAGGAGAAGCCATCACTGATAAACTGCGGCCCGAAGGTCTGATTCAGCCCGCCGGAAGCCATCCATAACGCTCCGTCCCGCACGGACAAATCCCATACGGATTCCGACCAGGGGGAATTGAAGTTCAGCACTTCACAGAAGCCCTGCGTGGGGGTATTTTGGTAGGGAAAATCCGAACGTACCCGGCGGTTGGCATACCAGATACGGCCCCGCTCGTCTTCCAGTACGCCTACCGGGTTGTTGATGCAGTTGAACGGCATGGCGGTGATGTCCCCGGAAGGAGTCACCCGGATGATCCGGCCCGGCTGAAAGCCCACGTAGAGAGCGTTTCCGGATTGGGCCATAAATTCCATCGTAGTGCCATTCTCGGAGTAGAGCTCTTCCAGGCTTCCGTTTTCGTAGCGGTAAGCTACATCATCCACGCCCAGGTAGAGCGCCCCTTCAAAAGCGGCAAAGGCCCGGGCACTGTAGTCAGCCGGGAAGCCCTCTTCCGGCCCCAGCAGGCTCCAGTTGCCGAAGTCTGCCGGGTTGAGGTTGTCCTCGTCAATACGGTAAATGCCTTCCGCCGTAGCGGCGTAAATCTGCCCCTCGTACACATACACATTGCGGACAGATATCCCTGTGAAGCTGGTGAAGTCAAACTCCTGCGCAGCGATATTCAGGCGAGATACACCGTAGGTAGCTGCGATGTACACAATACTGTCATTAGCAACGTAGAGGTCGTTGATGCGTTTTTCGCCCACGAAGTTTTCGAAGTTGCGAATCTGATTCAGGGTGATGATTTCGCCGCTGTCGTAGACCAGGTCAATCACCGTATTATCGTATACGACGATCAGCGCCTGTGCTCCTTCGCTGTAGCGGATCAGGTCGATGCCTATATTGCTGAGCCCATCCACTTTAGAGGTAAACTCAACGGAAAAATCCTCTTTATCGATTTCAACGAGCGACAAACCGGTTGAATAAAAGATTTTCTCCTCATTCTGTGCTACCTGTTCGCCCAGGCGGTACGGCAAATGTCCCCGCCACTGGCCAATGGGCAGCGGGTTTTGTGCCGGCAGGAGCAGGCTCAGGAACAGAAAGCAGCCGCAGAGTATCGTGATTCGCATTTCAGGTTGGTTTTTCATTACAAACAAGACCCCAAAGTTAATATTGTTCTGCTGCAAATTTTTAAGCGCACGCGGTGGGCGCGCGACAAAACATACTGCAGTTAAAGTTTGTATATTACCCCGTCACTAAATCACCGACCATGGCTCAAGCAACTGTCATCCGCGCCCCTTCCGAACTGACTTTCCGCCAGGAGCTGGAAGCGCTGCAGGCGCAGGACGAACGCTACAAACCGACGAACTGGAAACTCTCTCCTGCCGCAGTAGTCACCTTCCTTATGGGCGGCGAGCTGGAGGACGGCACCGCCATCACGCCCAAGTATTACGGCAAGCGAAGGTTGATCGAAGTAGCAGTAGCGACACTGGCTACGGACCGGGCCCTGCTGCTCACCGGCATCCCCGGGACAGCCAAGACGTGGGTGGCAGAACATTTGGCGGCAGCCATCAGCGGCAACTCCAAGCTGCTGGTGCAAGGCACCGCCGGCATGGCAGAAGAATCATTGCGCTACGGCTGGAATTACGCCCGCCTGCTCGCCGAAGGCCCTACGGAAGGCGCCCTTGTCCCCAGTCCGGTCATGGTGGCTATGCAGCAGGGGAGCATCGCCCGGGTGGAAGAGCTTACGCGAATCCCCAGCGACGTGCAGGACGCCCTGATTACCATCCTTTCGGAAAAAGCACTGCCGGTACCGGAGCTCAATACTGAGGTGCGCGCCAACCGCGGCTTTAATCTGATTGCCACCGCCAATGACCGGGATAAAGGCATCAATGAGCTGTCGAGCGCCCTGCGCCGCCGTTTCAATACGGTAAGCATGCCGTTGCCGGCTACCCTGGAAGAGGAAGTCGAAATTGTGCGCCAGCGGGTAGCCCAAATCGGCGAAGGGCTGGAACTCCCCCCACAGGCTGCTCCGGTGGAGGAAATCCGCCGCCTTGTCACCATTTTCCGGGAACTGCGCAGCGGAAAAACCGCCGACGGGCAGCGCAAGCTCAAATCGCCCAGCAGCACCCTGAGCACAGCAGAAGCCATATCCGTCGTCAACAACGGGCAGGCACTCGCTGTCCACTTTGGCAGCGGTGCCATTGAGCCGGCTGATATTGCGAGTGGCCTGCAGGGTGCTATTGTCAAAGACCCCACGCACGACCGCACCGTTTGGGAAGAATACCTCGAGACCGTCATGCGGGAGCGGGAGGGCTGGAAAGATCTATACGAAGCGAGCCGCTCCCTTCTCTAATCATTAGATTACAAAACCGAACCGCTTTTGTACACCATATACGGCATACGCCACCACGGCCCCGGCTCCACCCGTTCGCTGCTGCGCGCCCTTGAGGATCAGCAGCCCGACTGCCTGCTGATCGAAGCGCCGCAGGATGCAGATACCGTGCTGGAGTACCTGCTCCACCCGGACATGGAACCGCCGGTGGCCATACTGGTTTACGAGAGCAAACAGCTGCGCAAAGCATCCTACCTGCCCTTCGCGGAGTTTTCGCCGGAATGGCAGGCCGCACAGTACGGCCTGGCACAGGGGCTGGAAGTCCGGTTCATCGACCTGCCGATGAGCATACAGTTTGGCCTGCGCGAGGAAGACCAACAGCTTAAACTGGAGCTGTCGGAAACTACGGAAGAAGCCCCCTACGCCCGCGACCCTATGGGCTACGCTGCCCGTATTGCCGGCTATACCGATAGCGAACGCTGGTGGGAGGCGACCTTTGAACAGCCAGACAACGATATTGACATCTTTGAGGCCATCCGGGAACTGACCAGTGCCCTCCGCGAGGAGCTCCCCAACCGGGAGGGCCCCCTCAACCGGATGCGGGAAGCATTTATGCGAAAGCAACTGCGCAAAGCCATTAAAGACGGGCACAAAAACATAGCCGTAGTATGCGGTGCCTGGCATGCCCCTGCACTACAGCATTTGCCGCGTTTCAAGCAGACGGAGGACAATGCGCTTCTCAAGGGAAAAAAGAAAGTCAAAACGGAAGCTACCTGGATTCCGTGGACCTATCCCCGGCTGGCCTTTCAGAGCGGGTACGGCGCAGGCCTGGTTTCTCCGGCCTACTACGAGCTGCTGTTTGAGAAGCGGGAAGAAGCCGTGCAGCAGTGGATGTCTAAAGTAGCACGGCTGCTCCGGTCAGCCGGCAAAGATGCGAGCGCCGCACAGGCCGTGGATGCTGCCAGGCTGGCTACGACCCTGGCTACCATCCGGCAGCAAACGATAGCAGGTATTGATGAAATGAAAGAAGCCGCCATTGCCGTATTCGGGCAGGGGGAAACCGGCGCACTACAGCTCATCGAAGAGCAGCTGATCATTGGGGACCGCGTGGGGAAAGTGCCGGGCGATATTCCGCAGATTCCCCTGCAGGCCGACCTGGAGAAGCGCATTCGTTCCGCTTACCTGAAAAAATACTACCAGTCGGCGACGGAAGATTTTAAGTCCCTTGACCTGCGCAAGCCCACCAACCTCAAAGCCAGCCGGCTGCTGCACCAGCTTTTGCTGCTTGACATCCCGTTCGGCCAGCCGGTGGAGGCACAGGAAGGCAAGCTCGGCAGCTTCAGCGAAAACTGGCGGCTGAAATGGGACCCGGACTATATCATCCGGCTCATCCGGGCCGGAATGTGGGGCAACACCATATATACGGCTGCCAACCGCTACCTGCTGCACAAAGCAGACCAGCAGGAAAGCCTGCCCGGGCTTGTACAGCTGGCCCGCTCTGCTCTGCTTGCTGGCATCCGGGAAGCGTTTGGCCCACTGGTACAGCGCCTGGAAGACAGCAGCGCACAGTCCCGCGACGTACACGGCCTGATGGAGGCGCTCCCGCTGCTTGTGGATATACAGCGCTACGGGGACACCCGACAGACGGACGTGGAAGCCGTGGCAGCGCTCATCCGGCATCTGGTGCCCAGAATTACCATCGGCTTGCCGCCCACTACACTACACATTGAAGAAGAGGTGGCACAGGGCCTGCTGCAGTTAATGATTTCCAACAACCGCGCTATCAACCTGCTGAATGAGCCGGGCTTTCAGCAGGACTGGCTGCGGGCGCTGCAGCAAATCAGCCGCGCAGCGCCTGCTCACCCATTGCTGCGGGGCTGGTGCAGCCGCGTACTCTACGACAAGGGCCAGATCATTGATGCCGAGGCAGCCCGCCGACTGCACTATGCACTCTCTTCGGTAGACGAGGCCGAGCAGGGCGTGCTCTGGCTGGAGGGCTTTTTGTCCGGCAGCGGGCTGCTGCTGCTTTACCTGCCGGAGCTCTGGCGCGTGCTCGACAATTGGGTATCCGGGCTGGCGCCGCAGGCATTTCAGGTAAAACTCCCCCTCATCCGCCGGGCCTTCTCTGCCTTCTCCGGGCCGGAACGGGAAAAAATCCTGCAGCTGGCGCGCTATCCGCCAACTGCTGAAGGCACCGCTGATGAACCACCGGCTACCACCGCTGCCTTTGATCAGCGCCGGGCCAAAAAGGTGCTGCCCACACTAAAACTGCTGCTCGGGCTGGACGATTAAGCAGCCACCACCGTATCCTTAAAGAGAAATTAACTTCGATTTCATTTTCAGTTAAGGCCAGAACAGGACATTTGCCACTGTAAATGTTGATTTCTTGCTGTCATCTTATTTAATGATGCTAATCTTTCCTGCAATTTAAAGTCGCTTTTTTCCGGTCAGTGTTGTGCCGCCCGGCACGACGCTGACTACTTTTTTTTAAGCGCATTGCGGTAAAGCCGGGGAAATCAATTGGCTTGTCCTATACTGTAGCCCTATAAATATTTCCTGGCTGTGCCGATCCTAGGCATAGCCTTTTTTTTGCAAAAAAAGAGCCCGCCCCGTGCAGAGCAAGCCCCTTTCTCAAACCTGTCGGAAATATTTTATCGCATCAGCATGACTTCGCCGTGCTCAAGCACCTCCACTTCCTGAGCACAGGCCCTGACTACAGCCTGAAGTTGCCAGACGTAAAGCCCGGTATTCAGCTGTTCTTCGCGGAAGCGGCCTGCCCAGCCCTCCGTGGGCTCTGTGCTTTCAAAAAGTTTGTTCCCCCAGCGGTCGAAGACTTGCAGCCGGTATCTGCGCAGCGCTTCCACCTGCCTGCCGGAATAGGCGCGGAAACTATCGTTGTTGCCATCTTCATTGGGAGAAAAAGCGGTGGGCACATACAGCAAGGCCCCTTCCGGCACACTCGGTACCGGTTGCCCTACCGTTGCTTCGTAAGTATCACAACCATTGTCTACCTGCAGGACGTAGGTTCCCGGCTGATCGACGAAGCGGCTAAGGCCTTCGTAACCATCTGACCAACTGTAGGCCAGGCCATCCGTTTCGCCGGAAAGGATCTGTACGGACACACTGGCCTGCCGAATTTCGCAACTCAGCGTGTCGTACTCCACCGCTACCTGCAGCGGAGGGACCGACGGAACCTCAAAATCCAGACTCTGCTTACAGCCGTTGCCATCGAGCCAGTAAAGCGTATAACTGCCGCCGTCCAGATTGCCAAAGGCAGGCTCTGACTGATAATTGGCATCATCCAGCGAATACTGGTAGGGGGGCTGCCCGGCCTGCTCTAACTCCACTTGCACGGCGCCGGTGCTTCCTGCCGGACAATCGCCATCCACCTCAAGGCGGGCTTCAGCGGGGCTGCTTTCCCGGACGGATACGGTAATGGTAGAGTCACAGCCCTGCGCACTGCTCAGCGTAAGGCTCAAGTCTTCACCCGGAAGTAAAGTCTGGCCGTTAAACTCATAGGTCTCTCCGGGGCAGAGCAGCACCTCAATCTGCTCGGTGAAGGGAGGCAGCTGCGTGACCTCGATGAGCAGTGTAGAGTCGCAGCCGTTGGCAGCGGGCAGGGTGATTTCATTCGTACCCGCCTGCAGAGGGATACCGTCGTGCAGTAGGGCCTCGCCATCGCAGAAGGTATAGGCCAGTTCCGTTTCATAAGCCGGCAGCGCCGCCACACTCACGGTCACTGTGGAATCGCAGCCCTCAAAGTTGAGAAAGGTAAAGCTTTGCGCTGTGCCGGCGGGGATATCGGTTCCGTTGTAGTTGACTGTAGTTCCCTCGCAAGCTTGCAGGGATAGGGTATCGCTGCTGGTGCTGGGGCAGTTGAGCCACACCAGCCAGTTGACCGTGGTGCTTTGGCCGCAGCCGCTCAGCGTGG
>CAJXXJ010000060.1 GCA_913062745.1 uncultured Phaeodactylibacter sp. | reverse complement strand
CGGCGGAGATATTGATCAGGCTTGGTCCGATCATCGCGCAGCCGCCCATGCCGGAGAACAGGCCGGAGAGGATATTCGCCGTGCCCTGTGCTACGGCTTCCTTATTGCCGCTGCCCCGGGTTTCCGTGATCTCATCGATGATGTTGAGCGTGAGCAGGCTTTCAATCAGGCCGACACCAGCCATGATGCCTGCGTAGGGCAGGATCAGCATGAAGGTTTCCCAGCTCAGGGGCACCATCGGAATGTGGAAAGGCGGAAAGCTGCCCTGAATGGACGCAATATCGCCTACCGTGCGGGTATCGAGGCCGAAGAAAGTGACGACTCCAAAGATGGTGAGGATAGCTGCGAGCGAGGACGGGAATGCTTTGGTCAGCTTGGGCAGCCCCCAGATGATGAACATCGTCAGCAGTACCAGCCCCAGCATGATGTACATGGACTGCCCGGCCATCCATTCGCCGCCCGGCGTTTTGAACTGATCGAGCTGCGACATAAAGATGATGATGGCCAGGCCGTTGACAAAGCCAAAGATGACCGGATGTGGCACCAGGCGCATCAGCTTGCCCAGCTTGAGCAGCCCGGCGGCAACCTGTATCAGGCCCGCCAGGATGACGGTAGCAAATACATACTCTACTCCGTGCGAGAGCGCCAGGGCGGCAATCACGACCGCTACAGCACCGGTTGCGCCGGAAATCATGCCCGGGCGGCCACCGAGGATGGAAGTCACCAGGCCCATTACAAAGGCGGCGTACAATCCGGTGAGGGGCGACAAGCCGGCGATCAGCGCAAAGGCGACTGCTTCCGGGATGAGCGCCATCGCTACGGTCAGGCCGGAAAGGATTTCCGTTTTGTAATCAACGGGTTGGGAAAGATCAAAGAGGTTGAATAACTTTTTCATGCAGCAGTACAGTGGTTGAGCTCCCGGTGGCATTCCCGAAAGCAATCCAAAAAAAATAATCTTGTACAGGTGGTTTAGGGCATCAGCGGGCTTTGGCCCGAAAAAGAAGCGGCGAAGGTACACTTTTTTTCAGCAGCTGCAAGAAACCTGCCCTTCAGCAGCAGGCGGTGCGGCATTAGATATAGGGCTTTCAGCGAAAATACACCGGGATCGACCCGGGGTTTTCGAGGGGACAAAAGGTTCTTTTCCCTGAGGAGGGCAGATTAAAATCTTTGAGTTTTTTTGCGTAAGCATTTTGTTGAAGAGCGTGATTAGACTCAGGGCGCTCCGGGGAAGAGCACCCTGAGCGGAGTTTACATTCTACTCATGCGCCAGATGTGGCCATCATCGGCATCGGTGAGCAGGTAGATGGAGCCATCCGGAGCAACTTCCACATCGCGGATGCGGGAAGAAAGCGGCAGACGGAAGGCCTCCTTAGCGGTATCCCCTTCAAAACTAAGCATGATAAGCGCACGGGAAGACAGTCCGCCAACCATGCCCATACCGTTCCATTCCGGAAAGACCTCCCCTTCGTAAAAGGCCATGCCGGAAGGGGAAATCACGGGGCTCCAGTGGTAGGCTGCATCTTCGAATTGCGGCTGCGAGCCCGGGTCCGGGTCCGGGATTTCTTCGCCATCGTAGTGGTCGCCCCAGCTCACTTCCGGCCAGCCGTAGTTAGCGCCGGCTTCCACCTTGTTGAGCTCGTCGCCGCCCAGCGGGCCCATCTCTACCACCCAAAGGTCGTTGGTGGTGGGGTGGAAAGCCATAGCTTCGATATTGCGGTGCCCGAAGGACCAAATCTCTGCTTCAGCATTTTCAGTGTCTATGTAGGGGTTGCCCTCCGGCACGCTGCCGTCCGGGGCAATGCGGATCACCTTTCCGAGGTGGTTGGAAAGGTCCTGTGCCGGGTCAAACTGAAAGCGCTCGCCCAGTGCCAGGTACAGGTACTGCCCGTCGGGAGAAAAAGCGATGCGGTTGCCGAAGTGATTGGGGCCATCTACGTAGGGCTGCTGCTCAAAAATCATTTCAAAACCGACCAGCTCATCGTCCATTAGCTGCCCGCGGCCCAGTGCAGTGGTTGCTGTGCCGCCTGCTCCGGGCTTGGAGTAGGACAGGTAGACGTAGTTGTTCTCCTCAAAATCGGGATGCAGCGCCACATCAAGCAGCCCTCCCTGCCCGTTGGCCCATACTTCTGGCGTACCCGGCAGGGCGGCGCTCAGATTGTGGCCGGTGTCCAGAATGTGCAGTTTGCCGGTATTGCGCACGGTAAGCAGCAGACGGCCATCCGGCAGGAAAGCCATACCCCAGGGGTGGTTGAGGCCCTCGGCGATGTCTTCGACTTTTATCATTACCCCTTCTTCGGTGTGCAGGGTTTCGACTTGCGCCCGGGCAGATTCGGGCAGGGCAACCTGCATGATGATAAGTATAGAAAAAATGGCGGTGGGAAGTTGTTTAAAGGACATAATCGGTATTTTAGAAAAATTGGAAAAACCGGAAGCTGCTGCTGCCGGCGCATTACAATGTCCCTTGAACGGTCGGGTGTTTTTTGATGTTCGTTAGAAATGCGCGGGCTTTCACCCCAGAGTAAAAAAGCTTGGCCAGGAGCCCAAGTTTTCCGTAGGCATCCATCTGAAGTAGCGTACACCTCATTCCCTGGCCCCCAACAACCAATCCTGGTAATTATTTGGATTGATCACCTGATACGCTGCATCGGGGTAGGACTTATGCCAGGCAGCCGGAACCTTAGACTTTTTATTGGTATTCCATTTAAATTCGTATCCGTACAGCTTCCCGCCCCTGTCTATTTCTTGCTAATCAATACTGTTTTTCCAACTCGGCGCGGTCCTAAGATAACTACCACCTTATTGGGCCGGAGATAGGCTTTGATCTGGGCTTCTGCAAAGCGGGAGATGTAGTCCATAATGCTGTTTTGAACGAATTTACATTAATTCTTTCAATACGTTGAACGGATTTACATTAATTCCTTCAATACAGGTAAACAAAGATTAATCCGTATGGTGGCTACCAAGTTGGCAGGAGTACTCGCCGTTGTAGCGATTTTATTTCCTGTCAAAGCTACAAAAGCGCTTGCCTGCAGCTAAGGATCAGCAAAATTATACGCCATCAAATCATCCCCTTTTACTGCTTCACCACTTCCCGCGTCCACGCGCGCTCCTGGCCCTGCACCCGGAGCAGATACACACCGGCGGGCAAAGCACTGATATCCAGTTCGTGCTGTAGGAAGGTACGGCCATCGTGGGAAAGCCGCTCTTCGGCCATCAACTGACCGGTAAGGCTGTAAAGCTGCAGATGCAGCTCCTGATGCCCAAATCCCTGCAGCTCTACGGTGAGCTGGCTATGCGCGGGATTGGGGTAGGCGCTAAAGCGGCGTGCTTCCGTCAGGTCTTCATTGCTGGTGGTCATGGGCAATACGAAATCGAAGAATATATTACGGCCGAATTCGCGTTGGAAACTGTTGATTGTGATCTGAACGCTCTCATTGATATAGCGCTTGAAGGATACCGAGCCGGAGCCTACATCCTCGCCGATCGCATCCCAGTACCAGTAATAGAGGCCGTCGTCGCCGCTGTCTTCCACCTGCAGCGTGTAGCAACCGGGCGGCAGCTCGATGTCATCCTTGTAAGTGGTAGCATTGCTCATATTATCACGTTCCATCACGATATTGCCATCAGCATCGCGAATGGTGTAGCGGTTTTCGCTGGCCCGGTTGTTAGTACGGAAGTGTAACTGCAGCAACTGTTCAATGTCAAATACCCTGGGCAGTTCGACGGTGGAGTGCATCGTATTATTATCCGCGTAGGCGTCGTTCCCGCCGTTGACTGCGTCGATCCGGGCAAAGAAAGTAGCCCGCCCGCTAATGCCGCTCCAGAAGGAAAGGTCCGGAGCCGGCAGGGTGATATGCACCGTATCCAGGAAAGCCAGCTGCCCTTCCCAGCTGTAAGACAGGGTTTGGCCGCCTTCCAGGCCGTAGGCGATTTCCAGTGCGCTGATGGCGGATGAGCCGGTATTCTGAACAACCACTACCGGCCGGCTGCACATCGGGTTGTAGCGTTCGTATTCTACCCGGGTACTGGGGCGTACAATGGCTTCCATCGCCGCATCCAGCTCGAAATTGGGCGCGCTGTAGGCGACCAGTTGATTCGATACCAAATAGTTGGCCTCACTCATGAATGCACCATTTACGCCGTAGTCCACCTCCACTTCATCACCGGGGGCATAATCATCGAGCCAAAACTGGTGCACATCGGTAGGGTCTCCGGGGCACCAGCCTGCACGGTCGAACAGCCAGGTGCCGCCCTGCGGGTAAATGGGTATGGTGCTGCACTCTTTCCAGACTTCATAGACAAACTCCTGCGGGCCTCCATCCAGGTTCAGATAGTGGCTGCGCGGTACGAATTCTCCATTTTGCCCGTGCCCGGTGACAGCAGAGCGTAGTTTGTAGGCGGAAGCTTCCGGGTTTAGCGTAAGCGTACGCGGCTCAAAGAACCGGTCTTCCTGAATCTGGGCGTACCAGCTCCGGCGGAAGGGCCAGATGTTCTGCACGCTGACCACATCCTGAGGGGGCGTCCCTTTGATGAACCAAAACTGTATGTCCATCTCTTCCTGGTTTTGGCCGCCCATTTCGAGCGACATGAATTTCTCTCCTTTCAGAATGGGTGCATAGTCGGTAACATCAAAGTAGAACGTCTTACCTTCCGCCCCCAGGTCCAGCCCGTTGCCGTAGGGCGTGACGAGGGAGAGTATCTCAAATTTGGCGGGCCGCTTTTGGTAGTAGGCCAGGTCTTCGATTTGCAGGACACCTTCTGCCTCCACCTCGAAGGAATCGACGATTCCGCCGGCTTCATCGTATACATAATTCCAACCTGCACGGTTGGCCTGATAAACCTCTTCGATAATCAGGTCATTATTCGTATCCACCCCGTAGTCGATGACTGTAAGCGGCGCAGCGAGAGTGGTATCTATGGCGGTAACCACCTCATTGGTTCGGGTATGTTCGCTTTGCTGGAAACGTATGTTAAAGCGATACGGGATGACTTGCCAGTCCAAACGCAGCCCGGCGCCGCGGTATGCTTTCCAGTTCGGCCCGTAGAGGGTTGCGTCATAGTTGTTTGCTGCATCGTTGAGGGCCAGCCCCTGCCCTTCGTCCATTGGGTAGTGCAGCACCAGCCTGCTGCGCTGGGGGTGGCTGGCGGGCACCTGGCTTACATACATGATTTGCTGTATTTCCGCTTCACTGAGCGCACTGGCCCACATGCTCAACTGATCGATATTGCCGGGATAAGCGTTATTGCCATCAAAGTCGGTACCTATATTCATGCCTGCCGGGCTTGCGATTTCCCGGAACTTGCCGGATTCACTGTGCCAAAGTTCGCCGTTGAGGTAAATAGACATCTCGCCGGTGGAAGTACTTTTGGTGAATGCCCAGTGGTTCCATTTACCTTTGAAGTCTCCGGGCTCCGCTGCTTTAAAAATACGGTCGTAGCCGCTGCCATCGTTGCCGCAGTCCCAGTAGACGCTTCCGTTACCCCAGGGCAGGTGGATATTAATCTGGCGGCGGTTCCCTTCATCCCGGGCTTCCAGTAGGGTTGTGTTGCGGGGCAGCGCTTCCGGAAGGCCGTAGGCCCAAAATGCGATCGTAATATCAGAAGTGAAGCCCAGTGCTGCCTCAGGCACTTCAACCCTGCTGCTGCCCCTCAGTTCCAGATAGTGTTTATTCCCGCTCACCGGGCTCGCTCCGCTGAGGTTTTCTGTATTGTTGCCAGCAAATATTATTTCAGGATTTGGGGTACTTCCGGTTTTTACAAATTCTACCAGTATATCGCTTGTGCCGTCCCACTCAAAGTCCTGATAAAAGGGTAATTGCATCCAGCCGCTGGCACCAACTGTGGTATTTTTGAAATAGACTTCCGTAAAGCCGTCCGTTACCGGATGGGCCTCGCTGAGGCTGTCCTGTTCCACATTTTGCATACGGATGCGCAAAAACCCGGCTGTGCCCCCGGAGCTGAGCGCATTTAGCTCGATCGCCGAGATTGGCCCGGCTTCCAGGCCGGCAGCAAGCAGCTCTTCCTGTTGGTACAAATACTGTTCGCGGGCGCCACCTTCCGGTACGCCCAGGTTGAGTGGGATACTGTCCTCACCGATCTCTGCCAGATTGAGGATCGTCACCTCCTCCAGCGTAGTCGATTGCTGTTCGTACTGCGTGTAGGTCAATACGGGTTGGCTGGTATACAAAAACTGCGTACCCGAAAAACCGGGGATGATATAATTGGGATGAAATGCACGCGTGGAGTCCACCAGGCCAGGGTCCGTAATAAAGGTATTGCAGCTGTAGTCCCACTCGCGGCAGCCGACGTTGCCATTGCCCACAGCGGCGTCGTGGCAGCGCATGTTGTAACGCATGATGATTTTGCGGTAGGTGTCCTCCGGATCATCCGGGAAGGTATAGAAGCCTGAACGCTGTTCGTCCTGCCAGGTAAGCGTTTGTACCACGACGGTATCCTGCGCAACAGTAAAGCTGTAAATCAGCGTAAACAGAATAGATAGTGCTCCTGATTTTTTCATCGCCCAAATTTTCGTTTGAGCGAATATAGTGATTTATGAATGGCTTTGCGGCTATTCATAAATCTTGGTGGGCGCAGAGGTACTTGTAAATTACTTTTGCTTTGTGCGAAGGAATGTTTGTCGGAATAGCCTGACTTCTTCTGGCAAGGGTTGGATTTAGTCCCCGGATAAAGTTATCTTTACTGTATTAACGAGACACTATGTCAACGAGAGATAAATACCACGATGTAGTAAAGCAAGCCTTACTAGCGGAGGGCTGGACCATTACGAACGATCCGCTTTCATTTAGCTACGGGAAGGTCGATTTCCGGATTGATTTGGGTGCGGAACAATTGATTGCCGCCGAGAAAAACCATCGAAAAATCGCCGTAGAAATAAAGAGCTTTATTAAACCCTCCCCGGTGCAAGACATGCATGAAGCAGTGGGCCAGTATGAAATGTATTCCTTAGCGCTTGACTTTGAAGACCCGCAGCGGGAACTTTTTCTGGCTGTTCCTGAGCGGGCATACGATAGTTTCTTTCAGCGCCCCTTCATAAAGGCAATTGTAAAAAGCAGAGCCATTAAGCTGTTAGTTTACAACATTGAAACTCAAAAAATATCAGCATGGATAAAGTAAGCAAATACCAACAAGCGATTCTGCAGGTTTTGAATGATTACGCCGCAATCAAACCGACCAACATAGAAGGAGTTGAAAACCAAGTTATTGCTGATAAAGAACAGTATCACTTTCAGCTCATGCGGGTAGGCTGGGATAAAAATGAATTTATCCATGACTGTGTCATGCACTTTGATATCAAGGAGGAACAAGTATGGATTCAATGCAATTGGACAGATATAGATGTGGCTGAAGAGCTCATGAAGCTAGGCGTGCAGCGCGATGATATTGTCTTGGGCTTTATACCCAAAAACGAACGGAAGTATACCGGTTATGCTGCATGAAAAACCAATAAGCGGTACGTTCAACATGCCATTCCGGGACGCTCCACGGCTTACGCTACCACCCCCTGCCCTACCCGCCTTCCCATGCTCCGAGCGAGCCTTCCTTACTCCCGATGCTGCAGCCCCCACCTCAGGATCGCCTGCAATACCGGCTCCAGTGAGCGCCCTTTTTCCGTAAGGAAATACTCCACCCGCGGCGGCACTTCCGGGTACGACCGCCGGCCGATCAGCCCGTCCGCCTGCATCTCTTTCAGCTGCTTGGTCAGGATGCGGTCGGATACGCCGCCCACCTGATCCCGGAGCTCGCCGAAACGCAGGCTCCCCTCGCTTAGCTTCCAGATGATAGACGCCTTCCAGCGCCCGCCTATCACAGAAAGGGTAAAGCTGACCGGGCAGCGATTGAGCTGTTGCTCGTTCTGATAATTCGTGGAGCTTACTTTCCGTCCTTCCATACCTACAAATTTGTTAGTGATTCAATACTTACATAAAGTTAGTAAAACCTTTATCATTGCAAAAAAAATTGAAGCATTATGAAAACGATAGCACTATTTGGAGGAAGCGGACAGACCGGACAAGCCTTTTTGCCGAAAGCGCTGGCAGCGGGGTACCGGGTGAAAGCACTGGCACGCAGCCCGGAGAAAATTACCCGGCAATCTGATCAGCTTGAGGTAATTAAAGGCGATGTGCTCGACCCGGACGCTGTACATGCTACCGTCAAGGATTCGGATATCGTGGTCAGTCTCTTCGGCCACGTCAAGGGCTCTCCAAAATGGCTGCAAACGGACGGTACCAACAATATTATTGGTGCCATGAAGGCGGAAGGTGTCCAAAAAATCATTAGTTTATCCGGAGGTGGCCTGCCCTTTGAAAAGGATCAGCCTAAATTTGCTGATAAAATGATCCGGACCATCATGAAAATTGCGGTCCCGAAAGTGCTGCACGATGCCGAGCGGCACGCTGAGGTACTGAAGGACAGCGGCCTCGACTGGGTAATCATACGGGGCCCGCGGCTGACGAACGAGCCCGAAAAAGGCGAGTACCGCGTAGGATGGGTGGGCGTCAATGCCAGCACCAAAATCGGCCGGCAGGATCTGGCTGACTTTATACTGAAGCAGGTGGAAGATAATCAGTATGCAGAGCAGATGCCATTTGTAAGCTACTAAATTGAAGCATGAATATTCTCATTACCGGCGCAACAGGACAGGTGGGTAGAGCCGTTACGCAGCACCTGCAGCGGCTCTCCAACCACGAGCACATCTACTACGCGGTGCGAAAGCCCGCTCTGACACGGGAAGAACTCCCGGCGAAAAGCTGGCAAATCCGCCAGTTCGACTTTGAAGACACCTTTAGCTTTGAAGCAGCTCTGGAAAATATTGACCACCTGTTCCTGTTGCGCCCCCCTTCACTGACGGACGTGGACGGCAAAGTGGTGCCTTTGCTCAAAGCGGCCAAAAAAACAGGCCTTAAGCGGATTGTGTACCTCTCTATACAGGGTGTGGATTCTAACAAGTGGACCCCTCACTACAAAATTGAGCAGGCGATCAAGCGCTCCGGCATCCCCTACATCATGCTGCGGCCAGGATTTTTTATGCAAAACCTGGTAGGCCCGATGCTTGAGGATATCCGGGACCGGGACCGTATTTTCGTGCCAGCCGGCAAAAACCGGTTCAATTTTGTAGATGTGGATGAAGTTGGTGAAGTAGCCGCGCGGGAGCTGCTGCGGCCCCAAATTGAACAGGATACCCATACCCTGGTAGCTGGCTCGCCCGTTGACTTCTACCGCGTAGCGCGGATGCTATCCGAAGTACTAGGCAGAAAAGTCAAGTATCGCAACCCAAGCCTGGTTTACTTCGCTCTACATAAACTGTGGAAAGGCGAGGCGGCGATTTTTGTATTCGTAATGATTATGCTTTACCGCTTTACCACTATCCCTGCAGAAGAGCGGTACACGCACCGGCTGCAGCGCCTTTTGCAGCGCCCGCCCAAGTTGCTTTCCACTTACATAGAAGAAAACGCTTCTGCTTTCCAGCCGGAAGCCGGAAAGCAGAAGTAGCCATTTACCGCTCCAGCAGCAGGTAGGACCAGGGGTTTAGCTGCATGCCCATGTTTTCCGTGACCGTCATCGTGCTGTTGGCAAATACATTGGTGTACTCGCCGCTAACGGCTTCACCGCTCAGGGTAAATTCTTGCAGCGTGTCAGAAAGATTGAGAATGACTACCACCTCTTTTTCGCCCTTTACGCGGCGGTAAGCATAGATCGCATCCGCATCCTCCGCGAAGATACGCTGTAGCTTACCACCGGCTGTGCCGTTCCAAATCGCCGGGTTGCGGTGCTTCAGGTCAAGCAGGGTGGCGTAGAAAGCCTGACGCGAGTAGTTGCCCCAGTCGATCTGATCCTTCTCGAAGAACTTCAGCCGCTTGTCCAGCCCCGCTTCCTGCCCGCTGTAGATGAGCGGCATGCCCTCCAGCGTAAAGGCAAGTACAGCCATAGCGTCCGCTGCTTCGCCCATCCGCTCTTCAATGGTGCCGTTCCAGCTATTCTCATCGTGGTTAGTCAGAAACTGCATGGCATACCCTTTCTTGTAGCGCTCGTGGTATTCCTGCAGCAACGTGTCAAGCGCCAGCGGTTCGGCCTTGCCCTGCGCGATTTCGTTCATCAGGTGGTGGTGCGGCCAGCCGTAAGTCATGGCAAACCACTCCTCATTGCGGTGTGGCGGATGGTTGGACTCTGCCAGCATGAAGATTTCCGGCTCTGCCGCCCGTAGTTGGGGTACGGCTTGCGCCCAAAAATCATCGGGCACCTCAGCAGCCACATCGCAGCGGAAGCCGTCCACATCGACCTCATTGAGCCAAAACAGCATCTCCCCGATCATCTTCTCCCGCATCTCTGCGTTGTCGTAGTTCAGGTCAGCCACATCCGTCCAGCCCCAGGATTCACCGGTTTCGGGGTCTATCGGGTCAATGATGTTCCCCAGGCTGTCCTGGGTGTAATATTCCGGATGCGCTGTAATCCAGGCGTGGTCCCAGCCGGTGTGGTTGGGCACCCAGTCGAGGATGATTTTCATACCCAGGCTGTGGATTTGCTCCACCAGCGCTTTGAATTCCTCCATCGTCCCGAAATTGGGGTTGACCGCAGTATAGTCCTGAATCGCGTAGTAGCTGCCCAGGGAGCCTTTGCGCCGGGCCTCGCTAATCGGGTAAATAGGCATAAACCAAAGAATATCCACCCCCATTTCCTTCAGCCGCGGCAAGTGTTCTGCAAATGCGCTGAAAGTGCCCGCCGGGCTGTACTGCCGGACGTTCACCTCGTAAATATTGGCATTCTTCGCCCAGTCGGGCGTTGCGGCTGATGATTGGGTAGGGTCTTCCATGGTTTCTACCTCGCTGTTTTCTTCGTTCACAGCATCAGGTTCATCGCAGGCTGCCATCCCAAGCATTAAAGCCAGCAGGGAAGGCAGTAAAAAGGAAACTCGCATATTGAATTGTATTTGCAGGCCCGGCCTATTCTTCTACGCCGAACTGTTTTTTAGTAGGCTGTGTCAGCAGATTGATCACCTTGGTAATGACACCCGCATTCTTCGTTTCGCTGATACCCGCCCAGGTCATCGTATCTTCTGCTGAGTTAACGCCCTGAATCTCCCATTGTGCATCCTGCGCATCATCTATGTTGTCCAGGTTCAGCATCAGGCCCTCGGTCGGGATATTCTGTAACGTCCAGGAGCCATAGCCTGTTTTCTCTTCCCAGTGCCCGCTCTCGTAGGTGCCATCTGCAAAAAAGCGGAACCAGCGCCCTTTGTTCTTCAGCCG
>CAJXXJ010000059.1 GCA_913062745.1 uncultured Phaeodactylibacter sp. | reverse complement strand
CGGATACCGCCGATGGCCTCCTTTTCTTCGCCGTTTAGCGGAATCCGGAAACGATACCAGATCCGGCCATTGGAAACTTCCCGCTCATCCGTAATAAACGGAGTCTCCTCTGTATCGATATGGCCCGGGCGCTCCGGGTCGTGCCGCAACGGAATACGGTACTGGAAGTAAGCTTCCGATTCGTTCAGCGTATTATCGCGGTTCAGGTCCTCCGCATCAGGGATGTTCGTACCGGTCTGCCGCAGGTTTTGGTTACCGGTGTTCTGTGAGGCAGACTGCGAGTTGCCATCCGGGTTGTTAAACTGCCGGTAACGCTCGTAGATTCCGGCTTCATCCTCCCACTGCCCATCATTGTAGTAGCGGAAGTTATCGTTAGCAGGGTCCTCGAGCAGCAGGTCGCCCATTCCCATGTTGACAGCAGAAATAGCATTGATGTAATCCGCAAACTGCTCTGCTTCTGCCAGGTCATTCAAGCCATCGAGCCCCACGTCCTGTACTTCCCGCGCAGCTTCGTCGATGTCAAATGCCCGGGTAATCTGCTGGGCGACGGGCACGCGGGACCAGCGGGTCTGGTTCGTTTGCCGGTTCTCATTGTTCGGGCTCGGCAGGCCATTCTCAAAGAAGAGTCGGGAATCCCGCAGGATATCCTCTGATACGTTGCCCAGATTGATGTACAGGTCTCCCTCCTTTCGCACTGCTTCCGGGTCTGCACCGTTACCATTCTCATCCAGAAAAGGGCTGAGCACCCAGAATTCAAGGAATTCGATATTCGCAGCCTGGAAGTCATTGGTGGTCATTTCCCGCATGACGCCTGCCCAGCGGGTTTTCGGGTCCCGCAGTCGGATTTGGGTCGGGTCTACATCCACCCCGCTGGTAAAGCCGGGATAGCCTTCCGGCAAATCGAAGTTGTAGGGGCCGCGCAAATTCGGGTAGTAGCGCAGGTCGAAGGTCTGCACATTGGGCAGCTGTGTAGGCGGCACCTGCAGGTTCGGGAACACTTCCGTCTGCAGAACCTGGCTGGTGTATATGTTATTGTCGTCTTCGTTATTCCGCGCTACCTGGTCAATGCGGTACCAGTTGAGCAGCGCCCGGTTGGCGCCGGAACGGAGGTCGTTGATCAGGTCTGCTTCCGGGAATAGCTGTGCGCCCGGAGGCACGCCGGGCCCGGTCGCATTTTGCGGTATACTAGCCAGGGACCAAACCTGAGCCTGCGCGCGCAGGTCAAAGCTCGCACCGCTGCCCTCAAAGTCATCCACGTACACGACGCCTCCACGGTCTTTGCGGTTTTGGTTGATCGCGCGCGCGTGGCCGGGTTGGATGGCCGCGGCTTCCGCAGCTACGGTGATGGAAGAAGCTTCTTTGGTGGAAATACCCGGCAGGGCATCCACCGCCCTCGTCAGCCAGGGAGCTTCCCGGCTGAGGTTAAGGTCAAGCCCGTACATATTATTGTTGATGGGGTCATCGCCGATATTGACCTTCTGGGTGAAAGGTCGTTCAAAGAGCTTCAGGAAGGTACCTCCGATGTTGAAATTCTCATCTACCTGATAATCGGCCCGCAGGCCCACCATGGTTTTCGACTGAAAGCCAAAAAGCGTATTGTCTTCGTAAGATACATCGATGGGGACCCCGGATTGGAGCAGGGCATCATTCAGGATACGCACCTTGCCTATATTGTAGTCGACTTCGTAGTCGATACCTTCCTGCAGCTGCTGTCCGCCGGCCCGCACAGTAACGGAGCCTTCCGGGATATTGAACGCACCAAGCGAAATCTCCGAAGATACACTCGACTTGTACTCACCCCGGATGATGAATCGGTTCTGTTCTGCCGATTCCTGTGCGAGGAAGAGCGTAGTTTCGTAGAGGGAGTCGTACACATACTTACGCCTCAGGTCCGGATCGGAGATTTCCTCCGCCAGGTCAGAACCAAAGGGCTCAAGTACCGGGAACATGATCCGGCCGTTGCCGGGATTGATGGTCACACCGGGCACGAAGTCAAATATGCCATCCGGCTGCGGGTCGCCCTGTGTGTTGAGGTTATCCAGGTTCAACACGCGCAGCAGGGGCTGGCCGGCAATTTCCGACTCTGGCAGGAAGCGCTTCTGGCCTGCACCGGGGTCATCGTAGAAGATATCGAGGCGGAAGTCCTTCTGGTTGACCTGAAATGCACCGATGGGGTACACGTTTTTCATCATCAGGTCCCAGGTCGGGATGTCCGTACGCTGCGTGGTACTTTTCAGCATTTTCACAAACAACACCTTGGGGGTACGGTCAGTAGTATCCGTACCTACGGTGCTGTTGTTGATCGACATATCCCCCACGCGGAAGATTTGGCCGTTGTACTCATATTCAAAAGCCACGCCCAGCACCTGATCGGGCCGTACATTGATATTGACGGAGACAAAGCCCAGCTCCGGGTGGAAAGTATACTCGGAAGGGCGCAGTTTACGGGCGTTCACTTTCTCGAAGTCTTTGGTTTGCTGCAGGTCGAATTCATTTTGCAGCGTAGCCACGGCTCGGTCGATATCGCGGGCATTATCGCCGCGGTTGACTAAGCGGCCGTAGAGGTTATTGGCGCGGTTGTCCGGCAGTAAAGAATTGGTGATCGGGTCGCGGCGGTTCCACTGCGGGTTGATATCTATTTTGTCCGGGCTGACCAGCTCTTCTGTTTCGCCCAGGTCAGCCAGTGCTACGATTTCCCGTACATCGGTGACTTCGTTATTGTCGTTGGTAATCCAGACTTCCAGCTTTTTGATGTTGATCAGGCTGTTGATCTGCGGCAGGTTTTCCAGTGCCCGCTCGAAGTTGGCGCGGTTGAAGTGGGTGAGCAGGAAGTGGCGGTTTTCGTCGTATTCATCCGCCCGTACTTCAAAGGTTTGTATCTGGCTGCCCCCTTCGACCTGCACACTCTCGCGCTGCGACTGCTGCTGAGAGGCGATAGCGGTAAGCCGGAGGTGGCCAAACTTAAGCTCTGTCTTGATACCGAAAAGGCTTTGCGCGCCCTGTATGAGGTTGCCCCGCAGCGGCAGGCTCACGTTACCGGCCTCAATATTTTGCAGGATGGCATCTTCGCCGCCCTCGAAGTTGTCGGAATTATAGTCGACTTTGATTTGATTATCAAAGTTAAAGTTGGCGTTGGTGTTGAAGTTGGTCGTCAGGTTGAGCTTTTCCCCGATCTGGCCCATGACATTGATATTGATATTCATATCAAAGTCGAAGTTGGTAAAGTTGCGCTGCCGCTCCGGCAGGTCCGGGCGTTCGGTGCGGTTGGAGTTCACTCCGAAGGTCAGGTCGATATTGCCCTGCGGCCGGATATCCACTTCGGTGCCGCCAAAGAGACGCTCAATCAGGCTTTCCTGTACATCAATGCGATCGATGGGGTCGAGGCTGCTGCCGCCGTTATCGGATACCGCGCCGGAGAGTTCGCGGAAATAATTGTTCTCTTCCTGCTTACGCCGCCAGTCCATGTATTCATCGAAAGTCATGAAGGTAGGGGGCCGGAAGTAATCGTCCCCGACTTTTTCGCGGATGATGTACTGGCCGGATTCCGGGTCGTACTCTACTTCCTGTTCGATGACGCTGGGGTCTTCGAGGTCGAAGGGGTTTCCATTGGCCGGGTCGGTCAGGAAGTCACCGTACCGCTCTTCAATATCCGGGATAGTGTCCGCTACCGCAGCTACGGTGTAGTCGGTATGGTAGGGGTCATTCAGCGAGTGGCTGCCGGCCAGCGAGAAAGTTGCTATTCCAAAGAAGAAACCTAAGGGTAGTAATATTCTATTCATAATTCACAACATGGGATTGGTACGAGCCAGCCCCCATTCTCTCAGTTTCTACCCGCAGGTGGGCATACCGGCGGGTGTTCATGCAGTTAAAAAACTGTTAATCAGGGGCCTGGAAACGAACAAGTTCGGCTCCTTTTTTTGCGTACTTCCCTTAAACGAAGGCAATACTAAAATTTTGCCCGGCCCGCCAATTTTAACACAGTGGGGCGTACGGGCTTATTTAGCTGCGCAAAGAAAGGGAAGATGGGAGGGATAAAAAAATATACCCTGCCCATTTCACCGCCATTTGCGGTAGCCCGGCACTTAGGATAATTCTTTCAGCGCCAGCTTGATAAGGCTTTCTACATTGGTTGTATGAGGTTGGGATTTGAGCACTTTGTTCAGGGCTTTTTGGGCCTGAATGCGGTTGAACTGCAGCGCTACCAAAGCAGATAACGCCTCCTCCCGGATAGTATTGTCTGCCTGCGGGATCAGGGCCGGGGCGTCTTCTCCGGCATCTTTCATGAGTTTGTCTTTCAGGTCGAGGATGATGCGCTTGGCCGTTTTGGGCCCGACCCCCTTCATGCGCTTGAGGGCGTTTACGTCTTCTGCGACGATGGCGGCGCGCATCTCCTCCGGCGTCATAGCGGAGAGCATGAGCTGTGCGGTATTGGGGCCGATGCCGGACACAGACAGCAGGTGCACGAAGAGGCTGCGCTCCGGGGCATCCGCAAAACCGTAGAGGGTGTGGCTGTCTTCTTTAATGTGCAGGTGAGTCAGGATTTTGACCGACTCCAGCTTTTCCACCTGCGCGTAAGTGTGCAGGCTGATGTTGACGTGGTAGCCAAGCCCGGCTGTTTCCACCACGATATAGGTGGGGCTTTTGAATGTGATATTTCCTTTGATGTAAGCGATCATAGTACGAAGGGCGAAATTGGTACGGCAAGCAAAAAACGCGAAGTTAAGAAGAAGGCAGCAAAAACCGCCGGGCAGCCTGTTCTTTTTATACTGCCGCTGCCCGCCGGGAATACCGGGAGCAGGCCTACAGGTACGGCCCGGCCGCGTGCCCGAACCAATCCTTTGCCACCCTGCGCAAGCCGCCGCAGACGCCTGCATTCACGTGTAAGCTTTACCCTTCCTACGGATAGGCGGCGAAAACCTGCCCCGGCAAAATAATAGATGGGTTATTAGGCGGAGTCAGGCAAAAGTCTCTATTTTACAGCCGCTTTGCTACAACAAACTTAAAAACAGATGGCGAGAGGGACGAGCTTCGACTACGACAAACAACCAACACTGCTGGGGCATCCGGTAGGTTTATTTATACTCTTCTTCACAGAACTGTGGGAGCGTTTTTCCTACTACGGTATGCGTGGCATACTGGTGCTTTTCCTCGTAGAACAGACCACCAGCGACAACCCGGGCTTCGGCTGGTCGGAAAGCAGCGCCCTGGAGCTGTACGGCTGGTACACCATGCTCGTATACGTAGCCTCTATTCCGGGCGGCTTGCTGGCAGACCGCTTGCTGGGGCAGCGCCGGAGCGTCATGCTTGGCGGCTTGCTGCTTTGTGCAGGGCACGGCATTCTGGCTATCGAAGCCCAGTGGGCCTTCTTTACGGGCCTGGGGCTGATTATCGCCGGCGTGGGCTGCCTGAAGCCTAATATCTCTTCTATGGTAGGCGGGCTATACCGCCCCGGCGATGACCGGCGCGACGTAGGCTTCACCATTTTCTACATCGGCATCAACGTCGGTGCCTTTCTGGCTTCACTCATCGTAGGCTGGGTAGGCGTCGAATACGGCTGGCACTACGGCTTCGGCCTGGCAGGCATTGGCATGTTCCTGGGGCAGATCGTCTACATGAGCGGCCAGAAGTACCTGAAGGGTGTGGGCGAAGCGCCGACTAAGGAAGAGTCAGCCGGGGAAGAGAATGTATTCGGTGAGCTGTTCAGGCGGCGCAATCCGTTGCTGGCCCTGGCGGTTATCTCCGCAATCGGCGCCTACCTCATCTTCACCGGCGTGGTGGGCTACGGCCTGCTCGCTATATTCCTGGCCTTTGCGGTCGGCATCAGCATCATTTTTTACCAGGATTCCAACCGGGTGGAGAAAGACCGCCTGATGGTCACCTTTTTGTCCTTTTTGATTATCATCACCTTCTGGGGCGCTTTTGAGCAAGCCGGTGGCCTGATGAACCTGTACGCCGAGCAAAAGACCAACCGCGCATTGGGCAATTTCACCGTGCCGGCACCGTGGTTCCAGGCCCTGAACCCACTGTATATCATCCTTTTCGGTACTCCGGTCGGCCTGTTCTGGCTGTGGTGGAAGCGCAAGGGGCGCGAGGCTTCTTCGCTGTTCAAGATGGCCGTAGGGGTGATCATCATGGGCTGGGGCTTCCTCTTTATGTCTGCTGCCTCCCTGGAGTTTGAAAATAAAGGCGAATCAGCGATGTACTGGCTGGTACTGGCTTACCTGCTGCACACGCTGGGCGAGCTCTGTGCTTCGCCGGTAGCGCTGTCGTTTATCACAAAACTGTCGCCGGTGCGCTACGTATCTTTCATGATGGGCTTTTACTTTGCAGCCACCGGGCTTGGCAACAAAGTGGCCGGCGCACTGGGCGAAGCTGCACAGAGCCTGGGCGAGCTGCAGATATTTACCGGCATAGCCATTTTCTGTACCATCATCGGCTTGCTGGTGATTGCCCTGCTCAAGCCACTGAAACGGCTTACCCACGGGGCCGAAGACCTGCAGGATACCCACTTTGAGGAGCAGGAAGGCTACGAGGTGGCCGATGTGCCGGAAGATGACGAGGATGCCGGGCCGCGCCGCGATGGCTCCGTACTCAACCCTCCCAAAAACTAAGGCATTTTTTTACGCAAACATTTACCGGAAAGGCGGACAGCGCAACCCACTGCCCGCCTTTCCTTATGAAGAGCAAAACGAATTGAGCATTAACCAAATAACTTTTAACTAACTATAAGCATATGGACTTTGCATTAGGTTTGATGATTTTCGGATGGATATTCGTCCTGATATGGATTCCGTTCGTGGTTTTCTCACAGCGTAAGGTGCACCCTAAAGCACTCTTTACGCTGTTCTTTGCCGAACTGTGGGAGCGCTTCTCCTTCTACGGCATGCGGGCGCTGCTTATCCTTTACATGACTAAGGTGCTGTTTGAAACGATGGGGCAGGCCGAAGCGGATGAACGGGCCTACGGGATTTATGGTGCCTACGGTGCATTGGTGTACGGTGCGCCGGTAATTGGCGGGCTCATTGCGGACCGGCTGTTGGGTTTCCGGTACGCTATTATACTGGGAGGCGCGCTGATGGCACTGGGCCACTTTGTCCTGGGCCTGGAAGGACTGATCTTCCATGGCAACCTGCCAATTTTCTTCGCCTCTCTGGCGCTGATCATCGTCGGCAACGGCTTCTTCAAACCTAATATATCGAGTTTCCTGGGGACCTTCTACGACCAAAACGACCCGCGCAAGGATGGTGCTTTCACCATTTTCTACATGGGCGTTAACATCGGCGCGTTCCTCTCGCCGCTCACCTGCGGGTATCTGGGGCAGACCTACGGCTGGCACTACGGCTTCGGGCTGGCGGGCGTCGGTATGGTGATCGGCCTGATCGTGTTCTGGGTGAATATGAAGGACTATAAGGACAAAGGCTTACCGCCAGACCCTGATAACTACCGCAAACCAGTATTCCTGGGGCTGAGCCGCGGGCCGCTGGTAACCCTGGGCTCTCTGGCTTCTGTACCGCTCTTCGCCCTGCTGCTGAATGTCAATGAAGTGATGATTCCGCTGCTGTTTGTCATCGGCGTGGTCGTACTGGGCTACATCATTTACTACGCCCTGCAGCTGATCAAGAAAGGGGATACGCCTTACGTAGAGGAGGGCAAAAAGGAAGAAGCTGCTACCGCAGATGCCACCAAGGGCGCTGATACAACACTGGAGCCGCAGACAGATAAAGAGGAGGCTCCGGCAGAAACCAATAAAGCCAAGGGACAACGCCTGCTGGTGGTGATTGTGCTCTTTTTCTTCCATATGATTTTCTGGGCGCTGTTTGAGCAGGCCGGTGGATCGCTTACGCTGTTTGCAGACCGTAACGTATCCCGTATGGGCATACCGGCTTCGCAGTTTGCTGCGCTCAACCCGCTTTACATTATACTGCTGGCACCGGTCTTCTCCTGGATTTGGCTGAAGCTCAACAAGCGGGGCAAAGAGCCCAGCACGCCTATGAAATTTGTGCTTGGCCTTACCCAGCTTGGCCTCGGCTTCGGGGTCATCGTACTGGGTGCGCAGTTCTTTGCCATCGACGGTATGGTGCCGCTCATCTTCCTGCTGCTGATGTACCTGCTGCACACTACCGGCGAGCTTTGCTTGTCGCCGGTGGGCCTTTCGATGGTGACCAAGCTGTCCCCGGCTAAAATTGTCGGATTCGTGATGGGCGCCTGGTTCCTGTCGATTTCATTTGCTCATGAGCTGGCCGCCTTCATCGGCAAGCTGACGGCCTCCCCGGTTATGGAGGGAGAAACCGTTGACCCGATGGTCACGCTGGAGCTCTACTCCAGCACCTACCTCACCTGGGGGGTATACGTAGTACTGGGGGCAGCGCTGTTGTTGCTGCTGCTCGTACCGATACTGCGCCGCTGGATGAACGGTATCCACTAAAAAGGCTGTTAATTTGGAGTTAATAGAAGTATTAACAGGCAATCATCCTTTATTTCTCCGTTGTTAATCATAAATTTGAGGTTATCAAACGAGTCATTTTCATTTCAAGGAATGATTAATATGACGAGTTCCACATGACCCTGAAAACAAAACATGAACACATGAAAGCAAAAATATTTTCACTTCTATTCGTTTTAGCGAGCTCTGTTTCAATGGCACAGGTAAACTGGATGTCATTTGAAGAAGTCAAAAAAGCCATGAAAGAAGAGCCCCGTAAAGTTATTGTAGATGTTTACACCAAATGGTGTGGACCATGTAAAATGATGGAAGCTCGAACATTTAGCAACCCCCAAATTGCTTCATACATCAACGAAAACTTTTATCCTGTAAAGTTTAATGCTGAAGGTCCAAATCCCGTAAATATATTAGGAAAGACATTTGAAAACCCAAATTACAATCCAAATAAACGCGGTAGAAATGGCACTCATGAACTAACAAGAGCAATTGCTAGTGTTAATGGCAGAATTGCCTATCCTACTGTAGTATATATGGATCAAAACTTCAACATAATTACACCTGTTCAGGGTTTTATGCGTCCAAAGCAAATAGAGCCTATTTTGCACTTTGTCGTGGACGAAGCGTACAAGGATCAAAAATGGGAAGCTTATCAAGAATCATTTGAGTCTAATCTGTAATGAATAAAACGCTTACTTCTCTCACAACACTAATCTTTTTCTCTGTTTTCGGTTTTGGTCAGAGCCAAATAAACTGGTTAACCTGGGAAGAAGCCTCTAAAAAGATGGAGGAAGAGCCCAAAAAAATCTTCATCGATCTCTACACAGATTGGTGCGGATGGTGTAAAAAAATGGATCAAACCACTTTTAAAGATCCTGAGATCATCAAAGCGATGAACGAAAACTACTATGCAGTTAAGTTCGATGCCGAACGAAAAGATACTGTGGTTTTTGACGGGTACACTTTCGTGAACCCAAAGCCGAACGGGAAGCGGAGTACGCACATGTTTGCCGCTTCATTGCTCAACAACCAGCTCTCCTACCCTTCTTTTGTCGTGTTAGACAAGAACTTTAACAGATTACACATTATCAAAGGCTACAAGCGTGTAAATCCGATGAAAGGCTTGCTCTACTTTTTTGGAACCGATCAACACAGATCTTACCAGAACTACGTAGTGCAACAAATACAACAGCGCCAGCAACAAGCTCAGCAGCAAAAGAATAACCAAAGATGATTTAATCATGATTATCTTATTCTTTTAAGGTGGAAAGATCGTTTGAAGTTAAATCTTTAGATTTTATTTTATTAATTTAAAAAACTCAAATTCCTTTCCGTCTTTGAATTTCCCGCGTTTAAAGATTCCAATTTGTGTGGTTGAATCAGCTAAATTCTGTCTGATGCCGTAACCGTGTAATTTTTTGTCACGAAATGATCCGGCTTCGTAGAGGTGATTCTGTATGAAGTGTACACCACTTACAAATTCGTCTTCTACAAACTTGCCGCGGTAATACTCGGTTTGTTGGGCATTTGTTCTTTCGCCCTCCCCGTGAAAGTTTCCAGCTTTCATTTCCCCTTTGTAAACGTCTCCGCTAGCGAGGTGATACTCTCCCACTCCATCTGGTTGACTGAAAGCGAAGTCGCCTCGATACCAACTGCTATCGGCAAAGGTGATTTTACCTTTTCCGTGCGCCATGTCATTTTTGAATTCGCCCTCGTAAACGAGATTTTCTTTGATCATTTTTCCGCTCAACTTTTCGCCATCCTTGAATTGTCCTTCAAAAATGTACCCGCATTCGCATTTCAATTTGCCGTAGCCGTTTTCACAATTTCCACTAAGACACTCGTCCTGTGCGGTGACATGGATCTGACCGAAAAACAAGAGCAACAGAAGAATTTGCCATTTCATGGGCAAAAGTTAAGAATAACATCCCAAATTTTGCATTACTTTGAACCATGGATGTAAGGCAAATACTTTTGGATACTGAATCAACGCTGCGTGATTTTGTTTCTATGATTATGGAACAACAGCACGGTGAGGATTGGATCCACAACAGCGGTTTATCGAGTGAACGCATCAGGTTGTTGGAGGAAGAAAAAGATGCAAATGATGAGCGAAAAATCTCTATCCAGGATGAAAACAGGCTCATAAATAATACCAATATCATTGATCTTAAAACCATTATTTCAAAAAACTGGACGGGTGATTTTGAAGTGGCGTTTGGCGATTGGGATACACTCAGCATTTACCTCTCTACTCTTTACCGCTACTACGATCCTGACAGTCATCAACGAGCCCTACTTACTCATCAAAAGCACTTGATCCTGGGAATCTCTGGTTTTATTAGAAACCGAATTGTGGTTTACCGCAGCTGGAAAGAAGGGAACAAAAAAGGCTTCCCTAAGATTGAAAGTGTGCGCGACAATCTGGGCAATATTTGGGTACCGGGTAAGCCAAAAAAAATCAAAACCGGACTCACGTTACACCCTGGAGATACGCTCGAATTTGTCATCACAGGAAAAGATCCAAAAGACCAGGATTTGAGTTATCGCATTTATCCGTCAAAATGGAGCACCAACAATGTGCAGCTCATTGAATTAACTGAAAAGCACATTGGGTCACAAACAGTTTTCCATATAGGTATTCGCGGTCCGCAAAAACATCACGCCTATCCTCTGGGGCATGATGATCGAGTAACTTTTGAATACGAAGTGTTACCCAACGACTAAAAATGTCGTAAATTTGATTGTTACGCCTTCTTGAAAGATGATGGAATTTGAAGATTTTTCGACTCGTGACATAGTGTTAAAAGACGATTACGAGGGCCACGCAAAAGCCGTGTTGGTTCATTATACGCCATCGTCAAC
>CAJXXJ010000058.1 GCA_913062745.1 uncultured Phaeodactylibacter sp. | reverse complement strand
GGTACCTTAGCTTTCCGGCACCGTCCTACACAACCGGTACGCTCACCTGCCACTTGACTTCCGTCATGACAAAGGAGCTCTGTACGTTGCCGATGTTCTTCACGGCAGCCAGCTTGTTGGTGATGAAGTCCTGATAGGCCTCCATGTCTTTGACAATCACCTTCAGCAGGTAGTCGTACATACCAGCGATGTGGTAACACTCCACGACCTCGTCAAGTTGCCCGACTTCTTTTTCGAACTGCTTGATGTGGTCCCGTTTGTGCACCTCGAGCTGAATGTGGCAGTAGGCTACAAGCTTATAGCCCAGCATGTCCTTGTCGACTACTGCCGTGTAAGACTTGATGTAGCCGGCCTCCTCCATTTTTTTAATGCGCTCATAGATGGGCGTGATACTCATGCCCAGATCGCTTGCGATCTCTTTGTTTGTGGACTTACCATTGTTTTGCAGCATCGTCAAAATGCGGCGGTCGATGGCATCTAGATTTCTCATTGGCGAAAAAATTTCTCCCGTTATTGTTGTTGTTCCATCATAAAATTAAGCTTTTTCTCATCAAAACAAACATTATAGAGTTGTTTTCTCGCAGTGTTTTTTCACATGGGTTTTATTTCTCAGCTGCTGTATATTTGCTGCCGTGCCCTGCATTGGGGTTAAAATAAAACCATTTTACCATGAAAAAGCCCGAATTCCGCCCGGAAAGCCTGATGATGTCCTATGGATACCGCCCTGAACTTTCCGAAGGCGCTATCAAATGCCCGATTTTTCAAACTTCCACTTTTGTCTTCCGTACGGCAGAAGAGGGGAAAGCTTACTTCGAACTGGCCTACGGGCTGCGCGAGCCGGAGCAGGGAGAAGGCCCCGGCCTGATTTACAGCCGCCTCAACAACCCGGATCTGGAAATTTTGGAAAACCGCCTGTGCCTCTGGGACGAGGCCGAAGACTGTGCTGTCTTTGAAAGCGGCATGTCTGCTATTTCTACGGCTATGCTTGCTTTTCTGAAGCCGGGTGATGTGCTTCTGTACAGCAGTCCGCTCTACGGCGGCTCTTCTCACTTTATCACTGAGGTGCTGACCAAATTCGGTATAGAGATACAGGCTTTCACCCCGCAGGAGAGCGAAGCCACACTGCTGCAGCGAGCGCAGGAAGAGGGCTGGGGCGAGCGCCTGGCCATGATCCACATTGAGACCCCGGCCAACCCGACCAACAAACAGATCGACATCGCCGCGCTGCGCAGGCTGGGAGATCAGCTCGGGCAGCCGGAGCAGCGGGTGGTGCTGGCCGTAGACAACACCTACATGGGCCCACTGTGGCAGCATCCGCTTAAGCACGGTGCGGACCTGGTATTGTACTCTGCGACTAAATACATTGCCGGGCACAGCGATGTCATCGCCGGCGCCTGCCTGGGAAATAAAGCGCTGCTGGCGGAAATCAAGAGCCTGCGCACCTTTCTTGGCAACATGGCCGGCCCCTGGACCGGATGGCTGCTGATGCGTAGCCTGGAAACGCTCAAAGTACGTATGGAGCAGCAGTGCCGCAATGCGCAGGAGGTCGCCCGCTACCTGGATCAGCACCCGGCCGTGGAGCGGGTGTATTACCTGGGCTTGCTTACGGAGGAAGACGGCGAGCAGTACCGCATCTATAAAGCGCAGTGCGAAGCCCCCGGCGCCATGGTGTCCTTTGACATCCGGGGCGGAGAGGCAGAAGCCTTTGCTTTTCTCAACCAACTCAAACTGGCGAAGCTGGCGGTCAGCCTCGGCAGCACCGAGTCGCTGGCGCAGCACCCGGCCAGCATGACGCACGCCGGCATAGAGCCGCACAAGCGGGAAGCGATGGGCATCACCAACAGCCTGGTGCGCCTGTCGGTAGGAGTAGAGTACGCCGGAGACCTGATCCGGGACCTGGAGCAGGCACTCAACCGGGTGATGGAAATGAACGGCGCTGTAGCGGAGTGAGCATCTGGGCAGGCATTGCGTTAAGGGTAGTAAAGCGCAACGTATATGAAAACGAAAGACTACCTGCCCATATCAGACTACGGGCTGATCGGGAACCTGCACACGGTAGCCCTGGTATCCAAAGAAGGCTCTATTGACTACCTGCCCTTCACCCGCTTCGATTCGCCTACCATTTTCGGTAGCCTGCTGGACAGCAAGCAGGGAGGGCGCTTTCAGATTTGCCCGCGGGAGGACGAGGTGCGTATCCGGCAGCTCTATTTGCCGGATACGGCCATCCTGCTTACCCGCTTCCTCTCAGAAACCGGTATGGTGGAGCTGACGGACTTCATGCCGGTCAAGGAAGAAGAGGAGGGCTGCGCACTGGTACGTACACTGCGCTGCATCCGGGGCAGCATCACTTTTGATATGGGCTGTCAGCCGCGGTTCAACTACGGCAGGGACGCACCGGATATGGAGCAGGAAGGACAAAACAGCGTATTCATGTCTGGCCCGGAAGCCCGCCTGTCCGTACGCCTGCGCGGAGATATGCCGCTGGAGATCGACAGTGAAATGGTGAAAGCCTCTTTTACGCTGTCGGAAGGAGACGAAGTTGCCTTTGTGCTGGAAGCCGTGCCGGGAGAAGGGGCTACTCCGCAACAGTCGGTCAGCTACTTTCGCGATCAGCTGTTCCGCGAGACGCTTTCCTTCTGGGAGAACTGGATTGACAAAATCACCTACTCCGGGCGTTGGATGGAGCATATCCACCGTTCGATTATCACCCTAAAATTACTCACCTCCTGTAAGTACGGCTCTACGGTCGCGGCTGCCACCTTCAGCCTGCCCGAGCATATTGGCGGGGCCCGTAACTGGGACTACCGCTACTGCTGGATCCGGGATGCCGCTTTCTCCATGTACGCTTTCCTGCGCCTGGGCTTCCGCGAAGAAGCCAATAAATTCATCCATTGGATCATGGACCGCTGCAAAGAGCTGGACAACGCCGGCAGCCTCCGCCTGATGTATCGGGTGGATGGCAGCACCGACCTGCCGGAAGAAATACTTGATCACCTGGAGGGATACCGCGGTAGCAAGCCCGTGCGCATTGGTAATGGCGCTGTTAATCAGTATCAGCTGGATATCTTCGGAGAGCTGATCGATACCGTCTACCTTTACAACCGCTATGATGACTCGATCACCTTTGAATTCTGGCAGGAGCTGCGCGAGATCATTAATTATGTGGGCGAAAACTGGCGGCGCAGCGATCACGGCATCTGGGAGGTGCGCAGCGGAGAGGTGGAGTTTCTTCACTCCAAACTGATGTGCTGGGTAGCCCTTGACCGCGGTATCCGCATTGCGACCGACCGTTCTTTCCCGGCACCGCTGAAGCGCTGGCGCGAAATCCGCAACGAAATCTACGAAGACATCTATTTCAACTTTTGGAACGAAGAAAAGCAAGCATTTACTCAGAGCCGGGGCTCCGATGTACTCGACGCCTCGGTGCTGCTCATGCCTATCGTCCGACTGCTGAGCCCGCACGAGAAGCGCTGGCAGCTTACGCTGAAAGCCCTGGAGCGGGAGCTGATTACCGACACGCTGGTCTACCGCTACCGCCACGAGCACGGCGCGGATGACGGGCTTGAGGGTACGGAAGGCACTTTTTCGCTCTGTTCCTTCTGGTATATTGAGAATTTGGCGAAAGCCGGGCAGCTGGATAAAGCGCGCTTGTACTTCGAGAAAATGCTGGGCTACACCAACCACCTCGGGCTGTACTCGGAAATGATCGCGCTCAATGGTGAGCAGGTGGGCAATTTCCCACAGGCCTTCACCCATCTGTCGCTGATTAGCGCAGCACTGCAGCTGGATTATATGCTGGATAACGGCACTCAGTAGGGGACGGCGTGCCACTGCTCACCCTGTTGCCGGAGCAGCACGCTTCCCGGAGCTAAGCTGTCAATCTGCAGGAAGTAATGGTGCCCTTTGCTATCTACCCGGTATCGATCAGTTTCATAACCGGGGCCCATGCCAATGCCTTTGTGCCACCACCAGTTGCCCCACTGTTGGAATTCCACCCGGACCTGCCCGCTGCTGTCGATTTTTGCATCCGCGCCATCGCCGGGGCTGGTCATATTGTAAGAGGCTACCTCGTAAATCTGCTGGTTATCCGGCAGCGGCTTTTGGGCTACGTAGCGCATAGCGTGCCGGAAAGCCATATTGCTGCCCGCTGCATCCCGGAACATCCACACCCCCTGATAATTGTCCGGCAGGTTGAGCAGGTAGGCCGCCGGCGCTGTTTCCCAGCGGTAGTCCTGCATCAGCCCGCGGTAGACATCGGTGGACGCCTGCCAGTATTGGTTGGTGCGGAACAGGAAAAAAGCATTGCCGGCAATCAGCATGCCGATGAGCCCCAGGTAAACCGGGCGGGGGAGCCGGGACAGCAAGGCGGCTGCGCCCCACAGCAGGAAGGCAGAAGGCAGGTACCCGTAACGGTCGTTCTGTACGTGCAGCAGATAGGTGAAGTACAGATTGGCGACCGGCAAAAGGGTGATGCCGTACGCCAGAGTGCCGAAGACTGCAGCCCGGGTACCCGCCGGCAAACGCTGATAGCGCAGCAGCCCGGCGATGAGCAGCCCGGCCACCACAGCCGTCGCGCCAAGTAGCAGCCCGTTCTGATTGAACCATCCGAAAACGGCAGTTTTCCATTCGTGTGGATAATCCCGTACCCAGAACAGGGTTTTCAGCGCGTAGCGAAAGGCATTGCCCACCATTTCTCCGGCGGGGAAGCGCAGGTGCACCTCCGAGCCGTAGTGGCCTACCCAGCTGCCCAGCAGCAGGCGGTTGAGGCCCAGATAGGCCAGGACGATGGCGTAGGAAGGCAGCAGCATTTGCCGAAAGGCGCGCCCCCGATAGGCCCGTGCCTGTGGGCTGAACAGCAGCAGTAGCGTAAGTAAAACGGGCAATACGAGCTGTAGCTCAAAGGTGAACAAGCCCACGGCAAGCAGTAAGAGCAGGGCCGCAAGTCGGCCGTTGCGTGGGGCCTGTAGCCAGCTCATTGCGAGGTTGAGCGATCCGATTGTAATGGTTCCGGAGAGCAGGAAACTCAGGCAGGCGCGGTAGGTGACCGGCTCGGACTGATAGGGGGAGAGCAGAAAAAGAAGCACCGCGGGTACGCTTATCCAATCGGGCGAAGAGTGCCCGTGCAGGCGGAGGAAGGACTGGCTGAAGCGGTAGAGCAGCCAGCCGTTCAGCGCGTGTAGGCTGGTGAAGAGCAGGTACCAGGCGATGGGCGTAATGCCGAATGCCTGATAGAATCCGTAGAGAATAGCGTTGAGCGCTTGCTGCAGAGCCGGAAAACCGAAGCAGTTCCAGATATCCGCAGCCGTGCTGCCGTCAAACCGATAAAGCAGGCCGGTAAAATCTACCACAAAGCCGGCGTCCCAGGTCGGCCAGTAGAATGCCTGCGTTAGCACCCAGAAGATGAGAAAAGGTGAGGCGGCCCGCAATGTATTCATGCTGATTTTTAGGGAAAGATAGTGGAAAATTCGGAAACGACATGTCCGGCTTCTGAACGGATACCGGCTACTCTCACCGCCCGGCCTGTTCCCAACATTATTGCGCTTAGTAGGGGATCGGCCGTTAGTTTACTGCAGCTGTTCACCTGATCAGCGGTGCCAAAGCAAAATCAGGTGCAATACCGGCCTGCCGCAATTGCCTCTATCCCCGGCGAACCTGCCCCAGTACTTTTGGCCCCTGCGTGTAGATGAAAGAAGGAAAAGCCGTATGGGGCCTGAGGTCAGGCTCCTCGAGGACGCTTAAGGTTTCCTGCAGTACTTCGGCTACGGTGATAAGCTGCATGCAGGCATTGTCCCCTTTGCAGGGAGGGATTTCAAAATCGTGTACGCAGGGGCTGCAGTAAACTCGTTTGTAAATAATACGGGCAGACGAGCTGATGCCGTACTGCTCCGGGGCGCAGGGGCCAAACAAACAGATGACCGGCGTCTGCGTAGAAAACGCAATGTGCATCGGCCCGGTATCATTGCTCAGCATTAACCGTGCGTGCGCCACAATGCTGATCAGGCCCTCAAGAGAAGTCTCTCCGGCGGTATTGATAATCCCCGGGCTGTCCGCCAGGTCGGCTACTGCCTGCGAATAGGCCCGTTCGCTTTTGCTGCCAATCAGTACGATGTTGAGGCCTTTCACCTGAGTAGTGAGCTGTTGGATGAAAGCAGCAAAACGCTCTTTTCCCCAGCGGCGCTCCAGCCGTAAGTCAGAGGCATTTGGATTGATGACCATATACGGCTTATCCAGAGGTAGCGGAGGAGGCGCTGCTGATTGAAGAGGGAATAAATGGGCTCCTTCAATCGAACAGTCAATCAGTTGTGCGAGCTGAAGGTATACCTGTGAAATGGGTACCCGGGGGTTAAAAAACATCATTTGGGTATAAATGCCCATCCGAAACGAGCTGGAGCGCAGGTAAAAACCTACCCGGTTGACAGATAGGGTGAAGAGGGTGAACAAGGTGCTGTAGTCGGAGTAAATCTCCAGGTCAAAGTAGATTTGTGGCCGCTTGCGGATCAGGAAAAGCAGCGCATGTATATTGGTGCGCACAAACGCCCGGAGGCTTCGGTCGTCCACCGTCACGATGGTATCAACCCAGTCAATTTTTTCCAGCATAGCCCGATTCCCCTGCGTGCTGACGTAGATGATCTCCGCCTCCGGATAGCGGTTCCGGATACTGTGAAGCATGGGCGTTGATTGCAGTATGCTGCCCATCCCCTTAAATTTACAGATGGCGATGCGTTCAAAATCCCGGTCCAGCGAATGGTCGATACGAAGTAGCTGGCCCACCAGCCGTGCCAGAAAATTGAGCAGGTAAGCGACTGGTTTGGCAACGTACTTATCGACGAATATTTGGGTTTTAACTTTCATCCCAGGTGTATTTGTAAAATTTAATGCGCACGGTACTGTCCGTTCCCTTAACCAGCACTCGCTCCGGCCCGCCGGCATGCCAGAGGTAGTGGTTGCTTAACGGCACCATGTACTTTTTGCGGCCCGCCTGCGCACGGAAGGTAATCACGCCGAGCAGGTCGTTTCTTCCCCAGGCCTGTACAATGATTTTGCCCTCAGCTGCGGGTTCAAAGGTGCATTCTGCCAATACGTAACCAGCTTTGCTTACCTTTTCGGGTAAGGTCATAATTTGTGTATCGGAAGGAAACGCATGCTCCGCGAGGAGCTCTAATTGCCCGGCCCCTTCCTCCGCAAAATAATCCTGTACAAACCCCGCCGCCTTGTTGTAATCAAAATGCTGAAGGTACGATGGCTCGCCGGGCCCCTCCGTCGGCCATTCCAGGCCCCAATCTTTAGCGATCCAGATGCTGTGCTGGCCAATGCGCCCGAATGGCTTATAATGAGCGTAAATGTATTCGGCAATCAGATATTGCCGCATAGCATTAGGGACTCCATCGGTAGCATCCCACCATTTTCGGGGAGAATAGGCATAAACGACTACGGGCACCTTTTCCGGGCTCAGGTAGGAAAGGTGGTCGATTTGCAAATGGTCATCGACTGTATTCTGCAGATTTTGGCAAAAATAAGCGGGTACCCTCCGCTGGCAGTAATAGTACAGCATAGGGGTATTGGAAAAGTCGAGAAAGGTTTGTTCCGGGCTCAGGTGCCGGTCCAGCAGTTCCTTCAGGCCCTGATACTGAATTGCAGCAAATGCCTCGTCTTCGGTAACCTTACCGGTAAAACCCTCGTCTTGTAAAGCCCGGTCGAAGCCGGAAAGGGTAGGGGCGGAAAGCACCTTTTCCATTATCGTAGGCTCATTGCCTACAGGAAAGTGCTTTAGGCCAATAACCAGCACAAAAGAGATACTCGCCCAGCAAGTGAAGCGCCATAGTGCATCTTTCGGGCGTATCCATGCAAACAGGCTGAGCGCAAGAGCCAGATAGAAAGTAGAGGATAACAAGGTGTCCAGGCCTTCCATGAAGCCGTGGCGAACCAACCCGCGCTGAAAGTTGCCGAGAAAAACCAGAAAAAAAAAGAGGGCAGACAGCCGGGCAAAGCGCTCTTCCGGCTCCCGGCGCAGCTGCACGATTTGGTGAAAAATCAGAATCAGCGCTACGGCGGGCATCCAGATATGAAAACGGGCAAAAACGTGACTCATTCGGGGGGCCAGTTGTGCATAGCCATGCGCCTGATTAGCGGCAGCGTAGTGAAGGGCGTTGACAAGGTTATCCCAAATTTGCGCAGGCGGCCGGAGCAGACAGGCGATTAGCACCGCAAGCATGCCGGTAGCAAGGAACAAGCCGAAGGCTTTTCCGACTTTTCGTACATCGGGCCGCTGCCGCTCTGCCCAAAACAAGACCGGCACGAAAAACACGGCTGCGAAGAGCGCTGCACTACCCGTATCCAGCTTCCAGAAAAACAGTACGACCGGCAGCAACAGCAGGAGATAATACTGCCACAGCTTCCCTTCCCTGACAGCCCGCAGAGCGATAAAAAGGACCAGAACGCTTGCCATCAGCATATTGGCTACCAGTAATTCCGTGAACGGAAAAAGCAGCAAAAACACGAGCCCCAGGAACCCATTGCCCAGCAAGCGGGTAAGAAAAACGTAGGCCAGCAGCAACACCAGCAACGGGTTAAAAAACTTATAGGTCAAAAAATCCAGATTGCCCTCATAGCCAAAAATCAGATTATGCAGGATGCCGTAGTACTGCTCCGAAAAAACATGCGAGGACAGAAAATCAAGAAAGGGGATCTCCCCAAACGCAAATATCCGCATCAGCGCATTCGCCGGATTGGCCAACTCAAAACTTTCGGTCGGTTGGTCAATGACCGGCTCGTACAGAGCGAGTAACAAAAAAGCGAGTAAAGCCCCCGGCAGGAAGTAGGCCCGGAACAGCTGTGCAGTGGAAGGCGCAGGCCTCTGCCCAAACCTGCGGATGACGGCCAGTGCCACCAAAAGCAACGAGCCGGCAAAAATCCACCTGTACGGCGGGAATACGCCGTAGTGCTGATGTACCCAAAAAACAGACTCTACGGATACAAAGAGCGCCGGGGGGACAGCGGCAAGCGGCAGCAGCAAGAAAAATAAACGCCGGTAAGCAATTCGCGACCAGGCGTGGGCCAGGGGCAAGATTGCCATGAGGAACAGATAAATGCCCACTGCCATCCAGGTACACCACGCTGCCCACCATTCTGCCGAATTGAACAGCAGGGTGCCGGCAGCGTACATCAGAAGCGCCAGGGTGGCAACTGCAGCGGAATAGCCGGGCTGTGCTATTATCCGGGGCAGCCACCGGCGGGCCGTAAAGGCATTGGCCAGCAGGCTTACACCCAAAAGGCCGGCAAAAAGGTCGATAGCATGGCCCGCAGCAAAACCGCTGCATTCAGCTGCAATAAGCAAGGTACCGCCGGCCGCTAAAAAGGCTGGCACCGTAAGATGCTGTGGCCGAAGGCCAACCTTTCGCCTGAGTACGCACAGGGAGGAATAGAGCAGAGGGCTTGCCAGCAGCACAAAAATGACAGACCGGTAAAACAGCTGTATACGCCTATCCACGGCTACGCCTTCCAAAGTGGCCTGACTAATGTAGAGGCGGTCGATCTCGGTAAGGTCAAAGCCAAAGTTGGATGCTGCTTTAAAAACAGCCAGGGCCAGCAGAAAAAGCGTAAGGATTGCTATTTCTTTTTCCTGCCGCCAGTCAGGGAAGGAGCTACCGTTGTAAAAAGTCGGCTTCATAGCTACCAAAGGTAAGGGCTTTTGCCGAAGAATTGAGCCCGGGGTTTACCAATCGCCCCCTGCGCCGCCGCCCCCGGTCAGGCCTCCGCCGAAGCCACCGAAGTCACCACCGCCGAAGCCGCCCCAGTCGGAACCGCCACCGCCGCCACCGCCGGACCACCCGCCACCGCCGCCACCGATCCAGGGGAAGGGGAAGATCATCCAGCCGCCGCCGCGCCGCCGCCTGCGGTGGGGGTCCATATCATAGCGCCCGCCGCGGTAGTAGCCGCCGTCGTCGTCGTCATCGCCGCCGCGGTTGTTGTAGCGGGAAAGCACCACAATGAGGATGATGATAAAAAGGATGACTAAAATAGCCGGTACGCCGCCTTTGGCATCGCGTTGCGACTGTTGCCCGGGCTGCTGTTCCAGGTCGTTGGTATATTCTCCCTGGCCCAGTTCCATGATAGCGCTTGTAGCCCGGTCGAGGCCGCGGTAGTATTGTTCACGCTTGAAATTGGGTGTGATGATTTGCTGAATAATCCGGTCAGCGAGGATGTCCGGCAGGAAGCCTTCTGCCCCCAGGCCAGTCATGATGCGCACCTTGCGGTCTTCCTTGGCCACGTAGATAAGTACGCCGTTGCTTTTTTCTTTGCTGCCGCCGATCCCCCAGGCGTCGTAGATATCGAGGGCCCGGTTGAAGGGGTCGCCGCCCTGCAGGCTGTTTTCAGTAAAGATGACGATCTGCGTGGAAGTTTCCCGCGCGTACTGCGCCAGTTTATTGGTCAGCTGCCGGTCTTCCTGCGCGCTGAGCAGCCCGGCGTAGTCGTTGACCAACTCATTGGTGGGTGCGGGGACTTCGCTCTGTGCGGGCAGTAAAGCCGGTGCCAGTAGCAGCATGGAAAATAAAAGCAGATTCCTAATTATAGGATATGTCATCAGGCAACTCGTTTTCGTCATCAGATTGGTAAGGGAAGTAGGCCTGCAGCTTCTCGCCGATTTGGCCGATTACGGCGCATACGCCTTCCGTAAATTCACCGCGCTTAAAGTGCTCGCGCATCAGGTCGCGTTCCTGCGCCCAGAAATCAGGCGGCACTTTCTCGTTGATCCCCCGGTCGCCGATAATGGCAAACTGCCGGCGCTCGGGAGCTATGAAGATCAGTACGCCGTTGCGGGCTGCCGTTTTGTGCATGCCCAGTTTTTGAAAGATCCGGGCCGCTTCTTTCATCACATCGCCCCGGCAGTCTTCCTCCAGGTGCACCCGCAGTTCGCCCGAAGTATTGCGCTCGGCCTGCTGTATGGCTTGGATAATACGGTCTTCCTCTTCCGGAGGGAAAAAGCGGATCATAGCAATCGGTATTAGGAGCCGGCAGCCACCCGGAGGCAGCTGCCGGAAGTTTTTTTAGTCGAAATTCACCTCTGGTGCCTGCTGCGCGCCGACTTCGGCCTCAAACTGAGCGCGCTCATCAAAGCCAAACATGCCGGCAAAGAGCGTGCCCGGGAAGCGGCGTACCTTCTTATTGTAGGTCGTCACTACGTCGTTGTAGCGGTCGCGCGCCACCTTGATCCGGTTTTCGGTGCCTTCTAGCTGCACCTGCAGCTCGCGGAAGTTTTGGTTGGCTTGCAGCTGCGGGTAGCGTTCTGACACGACGAGGAGCCGGCCCAGGGATTGGGAAAGGGCACCCTGTGCCTGCTGGAATTCCTTGAGCTTTTCAGTGCTGAGGTTGGAGG
>CAJXXJ010000057.1 GCA_913062745.1 uncultured Phaeodactylibacter sp. | reverse complement strand
CCATGACTTCGTGTCGGCATATACTCGTGCGTCGGGTTTGTGCCTTACGCCCAAACCTCTCCGTTCCGAGTATATCTAAAAGCCTGCCCGGTTCATCCTGCTTTTCTATCCTTCCATAGAGAATACCTGGCTTCACCTGGTACTATGTATTGCATAGTAGTGGGTGTTGTCGTATATTTGTAGGCATGAAAGGCAAAGATTTAGATAAAACCAGAAAGCAGTTGGTGCGGCAGATGCGGCGCGGCGTACTGGAGCTTTGTGTCCTTTCCATAGTTGCACAGAAGGAAGCTTACCCTTCGGACATTATAGAAGAGTTGAAAGCTTCGCAGCTTATTGTAGTGGAAGGCACGCTCTATCCACTGCTAAGCCGCCTGAAAGATCAGGGCTTGCTGCAGTACAACTGGAAGGAGTCAACGCAGGGCCCGCCCCGCAAATACTACTCCATTACTGAAACGGGCCGCGTATTTTTGGGAGAGCTCATGGACACCTGGCACTCCCTGGTACAAGCGGTCGATCACTCCACACAAAACACCAACCACAATGAATAAGGTACAGCAAATCAACCTAGGCGGTGTACCCTTTACCATAGACGAGGATGCTTATGAACATCTGAGCCGATATTTGGAAACCATACACCGGCACTTCCGGCAGTCGGAAGGCTATGAAGAAATCACCCGTGATATTGAGGCCCGGCTGGCAGAACTGTTTCAGGAAGGCATGGGGCAGCGGCAGATTGTAAACCTGGATGATGTGAAGAACGCCATCGTCATTATGGGCACGCCGGAAGATTTCGGGGCAGACTCCATAGAAGAAGAATCTGCTTCCGAGCGCTTCAACCGCAACTACCGCACTGGCCGCCGCCTCTACCGTGACCCTGAAGAGGAAGTACTCGGTGGTGTCTGCGCGGGGATTGCCGCCTACACAGGCATCAGCGACCCACTCTGGGTGCGCATCGCTTTCATACTGCTCACATTTACCACAGGCTTTGGCATACTCGCTTATATCATCCTCTGGGCCATCATGCCGCAGGCGCGCACCGCGAGCGACCGGCTGGCGATGCGGGGGGAACCTATCAACATCTCCACAATCGGGCAGATCATCGAAGAAGAGGTGGAGCACTTTTCGCAAAAGGTTTCCGAGCTGGGTGGTAAAAAAAAAGGGCAAGCTGGGACGACTGATTTCGGAGATATACTCCGGCACATCGTAGCTTTCATAGGTAAAGTGCTGCGGATCGTAATTGACCTGATCGCGAAACTGTGGAAGCCCTTACTGATATTAGTTGGTATTTTGTTCGTTTTGGCCTTTATCGCCATATGGGTGGGGGCAGTAGGCGGGGGCTTTTACTTTTGGCCCTATTTGGATTACTTCTCGCCCAATTACCCTGTCGTCACTGCTTTGGGTGCCTTTAATGTGCTTATTATCATTGGAATGGTGCTGTTGCAATCTGCGCTGTTCGTTACCCGATTGTTATACGGTACCCGCATGAGCAGGAACTGGCGCAACGGCCTTACTGGATTTTGGGCCCTGAATGTGATCAGCCTCGTTTCCGTAGTCGCTGTGTTTTCCAGTGATTTTCGGGAAAGAGTTTCGATCACTACTCAGGTCCCTCTTTCCGGTTTTGCGACAGATACGCTTACGCTGGAAATGGGTGCGCCGTACAACGGTGACGTACAGTTCAACCTGGATGATGACTTCATCTTTACAGGTTCAGAAATGCTGGTAAAGGAAGTAGATATCCGGGTGCATAAAAGCGAGGGCAGTGACTTTGACCTGGCGACCGAAGTGTCCTCAAGAGGGGCGAGCACCGAGGTAGCGGAGTCATACCTTTCTGCAGTGCATTACAATGCGACGAAAATGGGGGATGCAATTGTACTGCCTCCTTACTTTTCCATGTCGGAAGGTGCCAAATGGCGGATACCGGAAGTGAATGTGGAAGTAAAGGTGCCTGTCGGGAAGTTCGTTAAATTTGACGGCGATGTACGCTTCCGCATTACGGATGCAGACAAAGCAGACTACCGGCCGCGCATTTCGAATGCAGACAAAGCAGACTACCGGCCGCGCATTTACGACAACCCCGGCAGTACCTGGGAAATGACGGAAGATGGCCTGGTATGCCTCGATTGCCAGGAGCAGTAAACCACCCGGCTCAGCAACAAACCGGGCGGATTGCCAAACCACCTTTGAATTCATCTGTTTATTTGCTAGATTGAATCTAAATAAACTGGAAGAACAATGAGCAATCCCGTTACGAAAAGCCCCGTAATGCTATATACCGAGCAGACCCCTAACCCGGAGTCGCTCAAGTTTGTCACCAACCGCATGCTGTACAAAGGTACTGCGGACTTCCGTGAGGAAGAGCTGGCAAAAGAATGGTCGCCGCTGGCTACCGAACTGTTTGAAATGCCGTTCGTAAAGGGCGTTTACATCTGCAATAATTTCGTGACGGTCACGAAGGAATTCAACTACGACTGGCCAGATATCATGCTGAAGATCAAAGAGTTCCTGAAAAACTACATCAGCGAAGATAAGGAGCTGATCAAGGACGGCTTTGAAGAAGCTATGGCTGCAATAGAGGCCGAGCGCGGCGCCAGCTACGAGTACACCGAAAACGAAGCGGAGATCGTGAAGAAGATCAAGGATATGATCGAAACTTACGTGAAGCCGGCTGTAGAAGTGGATGGCGGCAATATCGAATTCAAATCCTTCGATCAGGGCACGGTGACGCTGATCATGCAGGGAGCTTGCAGCGGCTGCCCTTCAAGCACGGTTACCCTCAAAGCGGGTATCGAAGGCATGCTGAAGCGTATGATCCCGGAAGTAAAAGAAGTACAGGCAGAAATGGGCTAATCAGCCCGGCCTTTTGAACAGGAAAAGCCCCGCAGTGCATCGTGCTGCGGGGCTTTTCCCGTTTTGGGCCCCTTACGGGGAAAAAGCAAACTCCTGATAACGCGGGGAAAATTTCAAAAATTGTGCCGGAGGCAAATAATTTAAAAATATTTTTATATATATATTTTTTTAGTTTGATAGCTTGCGTATCTGTTTTAAAGCCCTTAACTTTGTAGTATCCTAACCAAAGAGGGTTATTCCCGCCCATATCCATAGAGAACAATCTTCAAACAGGCTTACTTTGAGAAAACTATCGCTATCCTTCCGCACAGGAAAGGGTGATACGATTACTACGGGGTACAAACACGCTTTAGCTCCCCTTACGACGACTAATACAAATCATAATTTCAACAAGACGGACAGAAACGGGATGTCATGAGTTTCATGCTCTCGGTGTGCTTACTGTTTGTGCTGTGCTTTTTTGCACCGGCACTCAGGCCGTACTCCGGAAGCTCTGTATTCCGTACCACAGCAGGCATGGGGGACTGTGCCTGGTGGGAGGCCGTTTTGGCCGGGCGGGTATTCAATATGAATACTGCTCCACTTTCGTAGCTGCCGGATAGCGCAAGCTGCCCGTCAGCAAATTCTAAACCTCAATACGGCATATTCCGTACTTTGCCAATGTGCACTATGGCAAGAGTGGAGTGCCGTGCCCAAACATGCCTTTATGCCCGTCATTGGCTGGCAAAAGGAGACGAAAGCTGCCAGGTGCAGCGCTTTAGCGTCTATACTAAGGTCAGTAGCAGCGCAGGTTGCTTGCTGTGCCCGTCACACACATAAAACAGGATTGTTAACCAAAAACCGTAAATCAACATGAGATTCCTATTTACCGCTTTGGCGATGCTCGCCACTGTGCTGGTATTCGGCCAGTCCACCCTGGAACCCCAAACACTTGTAAACACAGCCAAAAACAATGGAACGACTTTCACCTCAGCCCCTATTTTTTCTCCTGCACCGCAAACCCTGCCTGAGTTAAGCCGTCAGCTTTCCACTACGGAATTCACGGCGCTGCGACTCGATGAAGAAGCACTTTCTGCTACGCATGATGAAGCACCTGCTGCGCTGGAGCTGGAATTGCCCAGCCCCGGCCGCAGTGCTTCCATGCGCTTGCAGCTTGTACGGGTAGATTTGTTTGGCGATGATTTTAAAGTTGTGGCCGCCTCCACCGGCAAGCCGCTGCCGGTAGACCCCGGTGTACACTACCGTGGCATTATCGAAGGAGAGGAAGGCTCGGTCGTCGCAATGAGCTTCTACGAAGGCGAAGCGATGGGCCTGATCAGTGCGCCCCGCACCGGCAACTACGTGCTGGGAGAGTTGGAGGACGATAACCGCAGCCCGGAAGAATACATACTCTACCGGGATGCGGAGGTGTTGAAGCAGCTCAATTTTGAATGCGCTACCTCTGATGACGATATACCGGAGTACCGCCCGGAGCAGTTACAGCCGGGGGCCGGCCGGTCTCAGGACAAATGCACAGATATCTACCTGGAAGTAGACTACGACATATTCCAGAATAAAGGCGGCGCATCGGGCGCGACCAACTACGTCACCGGCCTGTTCAATCAGGTGGCCACCCTTTACGCCAACGAAAACCTGAGTATCCGCTTGTCTGAGTTGTTCCTGTGGGACCAAATCAGCCCCTACTTCGGTACGAACAGCTACGTATTGCTGACGCAGTTTGTAGACAACCGGCCTACGTTCAACGGTGACCTCGGGCAGCTGCTCAGCTATCAGGCCAGCGGGGGGATCGCCTATCTCTCCGGGCCTTGCAGTCAGTACACGCCACGGCACAGCTTCAGCAGTATCAACGCCACTTATGCGCAAGTGCCCACTTATTCCTTCTCCGTAATGGTAGTGGCGCATGAGCTGGGGCACTCCTTCGGCTCCCGGCACACCCACGCCTGCGCCTGGAATGGGAATAATACCGCCATTGACGGCTGTGCGGGCGTCACGGAGGGCAACTGTGGCCTGCCGGGCTACCCGGCCGGAGGGGGCACCATCATGAGCTACTGCCATCTGCGCAGTGTCGGCATCAACTTCAGCAAAGGGTTTGGCCCGCAGCCGGGCAACCTGATCCGAAATGCGGTCAGCAATGCCTCCTGCCTGCAGGTGTGCCAAACCGGCAACGACAACAACGACGATGATCCGGATACCGGCAGCGATTGCGCGGGGCAGGAGGTGGAGCTTTCCATCACCCTTGATACCTACGGCGCAGAAACTACCTGGGAAGTGCGCGATGATACCGATGAGGTATTGTTCAGCGGCGGCCCTTACCCCAATACCGTGAACGGTACAGCGGTCAATGCCTCATTCTGCCTGGAAGAGGGTTGTTATACCTTTGAGATTTTTGACTCTTACGGCGACGGCATCTGCTGTGGCTACGGGCAGGGCAGCTATATTTTGCGCGACAGCAGCGGGAGTATGATCGCAAGCGGCGGCGATTATGGCAGCGGGGAAGCTACGGACTTCTGCCTCCCGCTGGACCGCGACAGCTCGGACTGTCTGGAGATCAGCTTCAATGACTGGGACATAGAGAGCTTCGGCGGCGGGCAGGATGGTGGCAGCTACCAGCTTTTCGAAAACGGCGAAATATTGCGTGTACGCAACAACGGATGGAAAGCTATCCCGCTGGAGTACGAAGTGACTCCAAATACCGTCATCAGTTTTGAGTTTGCTTCTTCGCGGGAGGGGGAGATTCACGGCATCGGCTTCGATGACAACAACAGCATTTCTTCCAACCGTACCTTCCGCGTATACGGTACTCAGAACTGGGGTATTGGCAATTATGATAATTATCCGGGCAACGCGCAGTGGAAAAAATACACGATAGAAGTAGGCGAATACTATACCGGAATCTTTGACCGCCTCTTTTTTGTGGCGGACCATGACCGTTGGCCGCGCAATGGCGACAGCTTCTTCCGCAATATCGTGATCTACGAAGGGGACCCGTGTACGGAACCACAAGAGGAAGAAGGGGGCGCGCCTACTCCCCTCGTAAGTGCTACTGAAGAGGCGCAGTCACCGGCAGAGATGCAGCTGTTTCCCAATCCGGCAAACGATGTATTGAACCTGCGGCTGCAGGGCATTGCCAATCAGGGTGCCGCCGAAGTGCAGCTTTTCTCCATGGCCGGGCAGTTGATGCAACAGCAGCGCTGGCAGGCGTCCCCCGGGCAGATACAGCAACAGATTGATGTCAGCCAGCTGCCGGCCGGCGCTTATCTGGTCAAGCTGACCCTCAACGGGCAGCAACTGGTGCGGCGGTTTACCGTTACCCGACTGTAAGAGCGTTTCCAGCTTTAAACTATTTTACCCCCCGTGTGCGGTGGTCTTCCTTCGGGAGGGCTGCCGCATTTATGTGGAATACCGCCTTGGAAAGAAGAATATTCAATGGTGTTTTTTTGTATTTATGGAAACTGTTTATATATTTAATCCCATAAGGCAGTACGACAAACAAAAGACATTACCCCGAAATGACCAAAACTGCCTTCTCTAACCCTGGTTTTTCTCTACAGCATCTTACCAAACAGAGGTAGCTGGCTTAGCCGGCAAGACCAGCCTCTGAACAACAGTCAGCACGCTGACTTCCGGCTTCGTTCGTAAAGAAGGCGGAGGCGTCACCCGGCTGGCTTACTCGGATAGTCTAAGTACACATTCAGATTGGATTCACAAAAGGCTTGCTGTGCCAGGCATAGCAGTTCTGTACTGTCTTCGCGCCCGTTGGCGCGCTGCAGATGGAATGCCTGTGCCCGCCGCACAGCCTGCCAGACTATTATTTTTTCACCAAATTTATTTGGATTAGTATGAAAACACTACTTACCACCCTGTTGACCCTGTGCAGTATCTGGCTGATAGGCCAGACTGCGATTAAACCAGCCGAGCTTGTGCAGGCAGCGAAAGCAGCCGGGCATGAATTTCCGGCTTATGCTGCCCTCAAAGCCAGCAATGAGCCTGTTGATCTCGGAAAGGAGCGCCCGGCTCGCTACGAGCTGTTCCAATTGTCCGCCATCAGCTACGCTGCTTTGCGCGTAGAGCAGCCAGAGCAGTTTACGCTCGTGTTGCCTTCTGAGCAGTACGAGGGGCTGGAAATTGAGCTGGTCAAAGTCGATCCGTTTGCACAGGGCTTTCAGGTGATTGACAGCCGTACCGGGCAGCCGGCAGATGTAGACCTGGGCCTGCACTACCGGGGTATCATCAAGGGCGATGAGCAGTCCATTGCTGCCCTGAGCCTGTATGAAGATGACCTGATGGGGCTGTTCAGTTCTCAGGCCACCGGCAATCTGGTGCTGGGCCAGCTGCAGAGCCGCGGCACCAAAGGCCACTTCATCCTGTATCATGATCAGGATATACAGCAGGAAATCGGCTACGACTGCCATACGCCGGATGACGGAGAGACCTACCGGCCAGAGCAACTGCAGGCACCAGCCGGGACCCGCGCGCTGAGCGACTGTGTAGATTTTTACTACGAGGTAGACTACGATATCTTCCAGAACAAGGGAGGTACTCAGGGGGCTACCAACTACACCACCGGTATCCACAATCAGGTGGCTACGCTTTACGCGAATGAGAACATCAATACCGCTATTTCCGAGATTTTTGTATGGAGCTCTACGAGTCCGTACTCCAGCTCCAGCAGTTCCGGTATGCTGTCTGATTTTCAGAATTACCGGAGCAGCTTCAACGGTGATTTGGCGCAATTGCTGTCGTACCAGGCCAGCGGCGGTATCGCAGCCGGCTTTTCCGGGCTTTGCAACTCGAACCCGGACAACAGCATGAGTTTTTCCTCTATCGGTTCTTCCTACAGCGTAGTGCCTACCTACTCCTTTACCATTATGGTGGTGACCCACGAGTTTGGCCACCTCTTCGGCTCCCGCCATACCCACGCCTGCGTCTGGAACGGCAACAACACCGCTATCGATGGTTGTGCGGGCTCCACGGAGGGCTTCTGCTCGCTGCCGGGCTACCCGAGTAACGGCGGCACCATCATGAGCTATTGCCACATTCAGAGCGTGGGGATCAACTTCAACCTTGGCTTTGGTACACAGCCGGGGAACGTAGTGCGCAACAGCGTAAGCAACGCATCCTGCCTGCAGCCCTGCGACGGCGGCGGCTCTTCCTGCTCAGATAATGAAGTGACGCTTTCTATTACGCTGGACAACTACCCGGGCGAAACTACCTGGGAAATCGTCAACGGCAGCGGCACTACGGTCGCTTCCGGCGGCCCCTACAGCGGTGCTGGTTCCACGGTCAACGAAAACCTCTGCCTGCCCGATGGCTGCTATGATTTTACCATCTTCGATTCTTACGGCGACGGTATTTGCTGCAGCTACGGCAACGGCTCCTATACCCTTTCAGAGGGAGGCACGGTGCTGGCCTCCGGCGGTAATTTTACCAACAGCGAGACGACCAACTTCTGCCTGGGCGGCAGCAATCCGCCTCCGCCGCCTCCTTCTAACTACTGCAACTCACAGGGCAATAACTCTACCTACGAGTGGATACAGCGCCTGCAGTTTGGCGGCATCGACAATACCTCCGGCAACGATGGCGGCTACGGCGACTACACTAATCTGTCAACAACCCTGACGCCGGGCGGCTCTGTTTCCGTTACTCTGACGCCGGGCTTTTCCGGTTCTTCTTATACCGAGTACTGGCGCCTGTGGATTGACTACAACCGCGATGGCGATTTTAATGACAGCGGTGAGCAGATCGGGCAGGGTAGTGGCACCGGTACGCTTTCCGGTACGCTTTCTATATCCTCCAATGTCAGCCCCGGAGCGACGCGGCTGCGGGTGGCGATGAAGTACAACGCGTACGCTACGCCTTGCGAAACCTTTAGCTACGGTGAAGTGGAAGACTACACGGTGAATATCGGCGCTCCGCTCACCGAAGGGCAGAACGGCAGTACGCCGGTAGCGGGCCTGAACTGGCAAACGCAGGAGCAGGGTGCCGGATTCCGGGTATTTCCTAACCCGACGGACGGACGCGTTCATATAGACTACCGGGCAGCAGAAGCGGGCAGCGCTCAGGTGGAACTGCTCGACATCATGGGCCGTACCGTGAAGGCCTGGGAGCGCGACGCCAGCGAAGGGCACAACATCTTTGAGCTAAATGCTTCCGATTTGCCGGAAGGCGCATATACGGTACGCTTGCAGCAAAACGGAGTACAGCAAGTGAAGCGGCTAATCATTAGCCAGTAAGAAACTTCCTTTTGTCTTTAAGTGAATGATGAGCCCGGAGCAGCACGCTGATGTGTCGCTCCGGGTTTTTTAGTTTACCACCGCAGCGCTTCCAGCATACGGTCAAATATTTCGTTGTTCTGATAGATACCCATGAACTTGGCAGCCCCTGGCCCGTAAGCGTATACCGGGATGAGGGTTGCAGAGTGCCCGCCGGTGGAAAAAGTCGGGTTGATGTGCTTGTAGGTGCGCTGCATGCGGACCTCCGCAGCAGAAAGAGACATGCCACCGGTTTCGTGGTCTGCAGTGACAATGACCAGGGTGTTGCCGTCTTTTTCAGCAAAGTCAAGTGCCGCTTTGATCGCCTGGTCAAAATCCTTTACCTCATCGATAATCCAGTCGGCATCATTGGCATGGCCGCCCCAGTCAATCTGTGAGCCTTCCACCATCAGAAAGAAACCGTCTTTGTCCTGCGAGAGGTACTCTATTGCCATTTCTGTAGCACGGGGCAGAAAGTCTCCACGCCCTTCCGACATTTTCGGCATGCCATCGGCAGCCAGCAGGTAGCCGTACTTTTGGTTGCTGTTCCAGGCTGCGGGCCGCTTCAGTTCAGTGGTGTCTACCAAAAAACCAGCTGATGCCAGCGAATCCAGGTAATTTAAGCCGTCTTCGCGGTAAGCAAAAAACTCTATGCCACCCCCCGCGAAGAAATCAACCGGAGAGGCGTGCAGTTGGGAGGCAATTTTGTCCTCCAGGTCGCGGTCTTCTGCGTGTGCAAAAAAGGAGGCAGGCGTGGCATGCGTCACGGAAGAAGTCGCGATCACGCCGGTGGCCTGTCCGCGCCGGGCAGCGAGCTCCAGGATCGTTTCCCGGGGTATGGTATCGCGGTCTACGCCTATAGCACTGTTATAGGATTTATAGCCAGTGGAAAATGCTGTGGCGCCGGCTGCAGAATCGGTAATCTGAGCGTCGGTGGGCTGGTTCTGGTGCAGGCCGATGTGCAAAAAGCGGCTGAAACTTGGCGTTTCGTCCTGGTAGTAGTAGGCGGTAGACATTTGGGTGAGGCCCATGCCATCTCCAATTAAGAGGATGACGTTTTTGGGCTTTTTCCGGATGGCCATTTGCTGGTAGCTATTATTGCATGCGTGCAGTACCAGAGCAGCAGCAAGGAGGAAAAATACTTTTTTCATACGTAGCGTTTTCAGAATTTCCGCAAAGGTAAGGCTTTGATGTTTTTTCAAAGTTAAGAGGGGAGAATAGTATCTGTTGGTGATAAAGCTCACTTGCGGAGTTCAGGCCCTTTAGCATCTTCGTGCATGCGAACGTTAATACCTTTTCTACTTCTTGTTGGGCTGATGGCCTGCTCTTCCTCCAGCAGCAGCGGCCAGGCAGCGCCCACTGTGGAGCAACAATTGCTGCAATGGGCGGCAGCGGAGGCACCGCCGGAAGGCCTGATGCCGTTCTTTGAGCTGATCGCAGAGCGGGCAGACAGTACGGAGCGGCAGCGTTATCAGTCTGTTTATCTGGGGCTGGTCCTCAATCAGGCCGCAGGCTGGGAGGCCTACAGTCGTGCCGTAGACCCGGGCAGTGCCGCTCTGCTCGATTACAAGCTGGGCAAAGAGAACCCACACCGCCACCTTTACGCAGATGCTCTGCAGCATTACTACGAAACGCGGCAGCTGCGGTACGCCTTCGACTTTACGGCCATAGATACAAACGGGCGGGAAGTACGGCTGAGCGATCTGGACGACAAAGTCTTATACATCGATACCTGGGCCTCCTGGTGCCCGCCCTGTATGCAGCAGCTGCCCTACCTGCAGCAGCTGGCCCGGGATTTTGCCGGCGAGCGGGATTTCCTGATTGTGACTATTTCTTTCGACCGTTCGCAGCAGGCCTGGCTGAAGGCACTTTCCCGGCAGGAGTCCTTTCCGAATATCCTGCCCCTGTACGTGGAAGGGGGGATGGATTCCGACTACGGGGCACTGTACGCCATATCGAGCATCCCTTCCTATGCGCTGCTGGGGCGTGGCCGCCGGGTGATGGATATGTCTGCTCCCAAACCAGCCGAAGATAGCCTGCGGGGGATGATAAAAATGGCTTTATCTGAGGAGTAGTGTCAGAAAGCGGCTATATTAAGGCTGAAAAGTATGTTTTTCCAATCAAGCTTTTTGCAGCAATTGCCGAATGGCTTCTCCCACCTGCTCAAAGGGGAAGCCCTGAGCGGTACGCTCCCACTTCGCCCGGATTTCCGGCAGGCATAAATTGCCGATGCTGCCTTCGTGCGTGTGCCGGATTTCCCGGGGTGGCTCAAAGGTACCGTTGGCAA
>CAJXXJ010000056.1 GCA_913062745.1 uncultured Phaeodactylibacter sp. | reverse complement strand
GGCCACCATAACCTCCCGGTCGGTTGGAGGAGAAGTAGAGGGTTTGCCCGTCGTTGGTAATAAAGGGGGCTTCCTCGTCGAGGTCGGTATTGATATTGGGGCCCAGGTTGACCGGGTCGCCCCAGCTGCCGTCCGCCTGCCGCTGACTGTACCACAGGTCGGTCCCGCCCCTGCCGCCTTCCCGCTTGCTGGAAAAGTAGAGGGTGCTGCCGTCACAGCTGATGGAAGCCTGGGACTCCCAGTTTTCAGAATTGGCGAAGCCCTTCAGCGGGGATACATCGGTTACTTCCTGGTTTTCGTTGAACCTGGCCTGCCAGATATCGCAGGCACCGAGCACTCCTTCCCGCCCGCAGACGGTATAGAAAAGCAGCCGCCCGTCGCGGACCACAGTGCTCATGCCTTCATCCTGCCTGCTGTTGAGCTCCCGCACAGCGCTGCCCCGGGCCCAGATGCCCTTTACCAGACGGCTTTCGTACAGGTCTTCATCACCCTTATCGGTTTTGCGGGTGAAGAGCATGCGGTTTTGCTCATTATTGACAAAGGGGAAGTAATCATCAGCTTTGGTGTTGACGTTGGGGCCGACGTTCACGACTTCCGTGATATTGATAAATTTGGCAGAGTCCATAGAAACTTCGCAGGCACGGATACTGCTCGGGAGTTTGCGCATATAGCGCTGCTCTACTTTGAACTCCTGCTCGGAGCCCGGTGCCATCAGAGTATCCTGCTGCAGTTCCCGGAATTGCCGGAAGTACTCAATGGCTTTCTCCGGCTTGCCGGCTTTGTAAAAGGCGGTACCGGCTTCGTAATACAGGGTACGGGCAAAGGTGGAGTCCGATTGCAGAATACGCTCGTAAGATTCAGCAGCTTTGGGGTAGTCGCGCAGCAGCTCGTAAGCAATACCCTGCCCGCGAAGTGCAGCAGTGAAGCCCGGGCGGGCCTTTAGCGAGCGTTTGAAAAAGCGCAGGGCGGCTTCGGCTTCATTCTCCGCCAGCGCTGCTTCCCCCTTTCGGTAGTAGTCGACAAAGTCGGGGCCGTCGACGAGCTGTGCGGGCAGGGGGACAAGCACGGACAGCATCAGGGCAAGGAGTAGTAGCAGGCGTTGCATAGCTTAAATCGTTTCGGGATGTTTCCCTCAAAACTAATGGTTTTTTCGCTAATGCGTAGTTTGTTAACGGGCCATTTCTCCGGGCAGGGGCCGCCAACAATCCCGAATGCTGAATAGTTTTACTGTATAAAACCAAATATGAGCCCACGCATCTTTATCCTGTTGACCCTGCTTTTTGGGAGTCAGTTCCTCATTGCCCAACAGCTTAGCCTTCCGGCTAAAAGCCCCGCTGCTACCGCCAGCCGCACGCTGGGGTACGCCAATATTGAAGTCAGTTACAGCTCCCCTGCTGTGCGGGGGCGGGAAATATGGGGCAATGTAGTCCCCTACGATACGCTCTGGCGCGCAGGTGCCAATAAGGCGACCCGGCTTTGTTTTTCTGAAAAAGTGGAAGTAGAGGGCAAAGCAGTTGCCGCCGGCTGCTACGCACTGTTCTTTCTGCCCAGAGAAACGGGAGAGTGGGAGGCCGTACTCAATGTAGATACCAGCCTGTGGGGAACCAATGGCTACGACCCTGCCAAAGACGTGCTGCGGGTGCCGGTGGAAGCAAAATTTGCCAGAACCGCCAGCGAGGAATTCCTGAAATACGAAATCGTCCCGCAAAACATAGAAAATGCCTACCTGATGCTCAGCTGGGAAAAGCTGCGGGTCTATTTGCGCTTACGCACCAAAACAATGGAGCAGGCCGTGAAGCAAATCCAGCAGGCCGTAGCCGTGACGCCGGATGATAAGAAGTGGAAAGTCTATCTGGAATCCGCCGATTTCTTGTTGTGGGTGGACAAGCCGGGGCCGGCTTTGCAGTACGCTCAGCAATCGCTGGAAGCGAAGCCTACTCCCCCCGCTCACTGGATTGCCGCTCAGGCGCACGCTGCCATGGGGGAGGAGCCTAAAGCCGTAGAGGCTGCCAAGCGGGCCAAGATGCTGTCCGCGACCAAAGAAAAGGGACAGGGCTACTACGGCCGCCACCGGGCAGAGATTGAGCAGCGGATGTCGCAGTGGGAGGAATAAATGCGTTTACCGGATGAGGTTATAGCCCACATTTACATAAAACATGAAAGACGGGAGTACTTCTGACAACGGCTCTACCGGGGCCCAGAAGGAACGTGCTAAAAAGCTTTCATCCACAAACTCCGCCCCAATGGGGATGTCCAGGTAGTGCTCAGTGCGGTAGATAACTCCGAGCCCGCTGGCGAATTCGACAAACCAGTTTTTACCCAATCTATTGCGGGAACCGACATTGAGAAATAAGCCGCTCTTGCGGTACCGCCCCCGGAACGTCACCAACTGGTTGAACGAACCACCCTGCAACGGCTGAACCTGAAAGGTGCTTCTTGCTGTCAAATAAGCATTGCGCCGCAGCCCTAATAATTCGAAGAAGGAGCTGTAGCCGCTCTTTTCCGTGTAGTACCGGACAGCGGGCCGCAGCCGTATGCCCCGCATGCTTTGCACCTCAATGAACCTGCCGGCTGAAGCCGGGAGCAGAACGCCAAATTCGCCCTGTACGGTAAAGTGGGGGCTCAAACGGTATTCCGCCATAATATTGGCGCTGGGCACAAAGGGGTCAATCAGGTTGAGCAGGCCGGTTTTAACACTCAGTTTGGACACAGGCGCTATAAGGTCCTGAGCAGAGAGCGCGCTTGCTGAGCACAGACAGAGCATTAAGCCCGCCAGTAAATACTTCATTTAGGCTCCGATTGAGATTTCAGAGATGATTTTGAGGTTGTTTAGGTCCCGGTAGTCCAGCTGCATCAGCTTTTCCGGGCCAACTACCAGTAAGGTGCCGTCCAGCGGAATGACATCGCGGGCATCAATATTAGCGAAGGTGGTAATGAGTTGCGGGAAGGTCGGGTCTTCTGCGAGCGAAAAGACTTTCAGCCCGTTGCTGCCCTCGCATACAAACAGCACGACTCCGTCGAGCCCAAGCCCGTAGGGGCTATCCATATCGTAGCTGGCTACCATTTTGGGGCGTTCCGTGTCGCTGATGTCGATCACATCAAGCAAGTCCCGTGCGCCAATGCCCGCACCCCGGCAGCCGGCTGCCCGCAGCGTGACGTAGGCGTACTGCTCGTTGGCCACGACCGGGTCGCAGCTGATGATGTGCTCGTAGGAAGAAACGAAATCGGGGCGGCCGTTATCGCCAATCCGGTAGATAAGCATACCGGTACGGGTGCCCAGCAGCAGGTAGTCGTTCAGCGGGAAGATGGTTTCCGCGCCGTTGCCGACCTCCACCACTTCTGTCTTTTTTGGAGCTTCCGGATTGGAAATATCCACGGCCGTCAGGCGGGATTGATCCAGGGTGTAGAGGTAATTGCCGACTATGGTGAAGCGGGCAAGGGAGCCGCCGGTGCCGGTATCGGTAGCGGGCTGCGCGATATCCGAATCAGAGGAAGTACAGCTGATCACAAAGAGGCTGCAAACAAAAAGCCAAAGAATAAAGCGGGTCATAATCAAGTGTTTTTTGTGGTTTAGCGCCAGCATTCGGGCGATTGGAGCATACGTTCTTCCCAATAGGCTACAGCGCCGAGCTCAGGGTCAACACATTCAAAGTAGCCGACATAGTCTTCCGGAGGAGCCGTAGTGGGCGGAGGGAACACGTTGGGCAGACGGCTGAGCACCCGCACATCGTTGATGTCACTGATGTCGATAGCCACGAGGTCCTGCACGTTATTCGCGTAGAGGATGTTGCCCTTAATGGAAATATCGGTATTGCCGGTGATTTGCAAAAAGGCGATCGGCTCCGGCTCGGCAGGGTTGCGGTTGTCTATGATGTGGATGCCGCGGTTGATTTCCCCTACGAAGATGATGCTATCCTTGTAGTAAATCTTTCCCAGCTGCCCGATAGACTGCGGGGCCAGGGTGGTGATTTCACTGGTATTATCGTCTTCGTAGACAGGAGCCAGGCCCATCACTTCGTCGGGTACGTTGACGACGTCCTGATCGGTACATTGCAGGCCGAAAAAGCACAGGGAAAGGAGGAGGAGGCAGCGGTAAAGCATAGGCGCGGTTTTGTGGTAGTAAGTAATTCAATGACTACACTGTATAAATCGCCGCACAATGTCAAAACGCTGCCTTGCTGACTCATTTTATCAAAATTTTATGCAAGGTGCTGCCCTTTTCGCTCACGATGTGCAGCAGGTATGCGCCGGCCGGCAGGCCACTGAGGTCAAGTTCACGGGCTGAGGTGGCGTAACGGCGAGCGAGGCGGCCGTCGGGATAAATCAGGCGAAGCTCTTCCAGCCGGGTATCTTCCGGCAATTGCAGCATCGTTTGCCCCTTTGCGGGATTAGGGAAGATGCTGATCTGCGCCTCGGTCAGTTCCTCCGTTTGTGTGAAGGCCTCCTGCCTCACCTGATTGCCGGCAGAGAGAATCCACAGCTCGGGGTCGAAGTTGGCAATTGCTGCCTGCTCTTCCGTAGTAAAGCTGAATATTTGCCCGCTGAATTGGTGGTCAAAAACCTTGGTCAAAGTATCGCCACCATTCAGTGTAAACCGTACAGGTACCGGCATTTCAAAGAAGCTGACCGAAGGGTGGGAAGTCGTCTGCTCAATTCTGACGTAGACCGTACTGCCCTCCTGATACCAGTTGACTTCGTAGCTCGGGTAGCCCTCTCCGTAGAGCCAGTCTGCGAAAAACTCTTCCAGGTCTTGTCCACTCTGTTGTTCGAGATAGAACTGCAGGTCTTCGCTGCGGGCGTATCCAAAGGCAAGTTCGGGCGCATTCAGGTAATTACGGGCAGCCTGGTAGAAATCGGCATCACCGAGTTTCCAGCGCAGCATGTGCAGCAGCATCGCCCCCTTGGAGTAGGACAATCGGCTACTGAAAATGCGGCCCACGCTACTCGTATCCGTTACGAATACGCTCCCGCCGGGCTCGCTCGTTATGTGATTGATCTTGACCTGCAGCCAGTTGGGGAAGGTATTGGGCCCGAGGCCGTAGTCATAAGTCAGCCCTTCCAGATAGGTAGCAAAGCCCTCGTTCAGCCAGATATCCTGCCAGCTGCCGCAGGTGACTTTGTTGCCAAACCACTGATGAGCCAGCTCGTGCGCCTGCAGCAGATGGGAAAAGCCGCCCATAAAGCTCATGGTTTGGTGCTCCATACCGCCGCCCCAGCCAAACTGCGCATGGCCGTATTTTTCAGCTGCAAAGGGGTACAGCCCAAACAGCTCGTTGAACAGCTGCATAATCTCCACCGTAGCCCCCGTAGCATCCTGAGCGTAGTCCGCACTTTCGGGGAAGACGTAGTTAAGCACTTCAATTGGGTCTGCATCGTCTACCGGCACAAAATCAGAATAGGCCTCGTAGTTGGTCACCGCAACGGCAATCAGGTAAGCTGGGATAGGGTAGCGGTGTTTCCAGTGGTAGGTGATATCGCCATCCGGCTCGGCAAGCGCTTCCACGAGCAATCCGTTTCCCGCGGCGCGGTACTCAGCCGGCGTTTTTACATACACATCTATACTGTCAATTTTGTCGTTCAGGTCCTGCTTGCAGGGCCACCAGTCACGGGCGCCATAGGGTTCCGACAGGGTCCAGATGATGGGGACGCCGGCGTGGCTGCTCTGTATGAACGAGCCAAAACCGCTGGAATTGGGCGGCACCCCCTCGTAGGCGATGGTGATAGAATCCAGCAGCCCGTTGGCGATCGGGAAGGGGAACTCGATGGAAATACGCTGGTCCTGCTGAATATAAGAGTTGACCGGCTGGCCGTGGTAAATAATTTCATTGACCTGCAGCTCGTCCTCCATGTCGAAGTAGAGGGTGGTGAAATTATCTTCAGTGGGCACGAAATAAGTGGTCACTTCACCTTGTATATAATTCACAGCCGGGTCAATAACCCAGGAAAGCCGGTGGTACCTGATGTCATAGTTGTCGGTAAACGGAGAAGAGCGGAAGGCGAGCTTTCGGGCTGCGGCCGCCTGCTCCATTTGCTGCAAGGCATGCTCGTTTTTGCATACGTGTATATCCGCTTGCGCCTGTAAGGTGAGTATAGCGGAAGCCAGGAAGAAGAGGGTGGTATAAAGAGCTCTCATAAGTGGAAATTGTATTGCGGTGGGGAAGATAAGCCCGTTTAATTGCCCTAACAGTGATCCCCGTTGCTTTGTGCGGTGACAAAAGTCTTCCCGGCTGCTGCCCGCAATTTTTGTACCTTTGCAAAAGCTATGGTACACCTGCGGCCCTGCCGTAAGTGTTTAAAAGGGAACCGGGTGCAAATCCCGGGCAGTCCCCGCTGCTGTAAGCTTCGTTATCGTTGTGCCACTACGCCACTGTCGGGAGATGATGGGAAGGCGGCACGAACGGGAAGTAAGCCAGAAGACCTGCCAAAGCGGTTTTTCATTCGGGCCTTCGGAGGAAAGGCGGGATGGAGCGCAAAGCCCCTCTTCGGGGTGGATGTGTTGGTTTTCCGGCTCTTCGATAACCGGCTGCCAGGCAGTAGTGCTGCCTGCTGTCCTGTACGGGCCTGGAGCAAGCTGTAACACCGTAAGCGCATTCCCTTCCGTATCCTGCGAGCCCTGCAAACAAAAAGCAGGATGCGTATCTTTCCAAATGGTATCATCATCGCCTTGTTTCTGCTGCTGTGCGCGGCCACTGCCTCCGCACAGGCTGACACGGCTTTGCTGTTGCCCACCGCCGAAGTGGAGGGGCAGCGGCTACGCAGGGCATTCGCGGGCCAGGCTACTACCTCCTGGGATTCCAGCAGCCTGAGCCGCTATACGACTTACAATTTACCGGCGCTGCTTGAGCGCGAGTCTGGCGTCTTTGTCAAAAGCTACGGCGCGGGCAGCTCGGCAACGACCTCCATCCGTGGCGGCAGCGCTTCCCATACGGCGGTAACCTGGAACGGGCTGCCGCTGCAGAGCCCGATGCTGGGCCAGCTCGACTTTTCGCTGCTGCCGATGTTGTTTGTCGATGAAGCGCAACTGCAGCGCGGGGGCAATACCGCCTCCTGGGGTAGTGGTGCCCTGGGCGGTACCATCGGCTTACAGAATCAGCCACTCAGCTACGAGGGCCTGGAGGCCGGGCTGCAGTCTGCTCTCGGCAGCTTTGGGTTGCAGGACTGGCAGGCGAGCGCCCGCTATCGGTCCGGCGCATGGGGCATCAATACCCGACTGCTGCACCGGACAGCCCGCAATGACTTTAGCTATCGCTTAGCTAACGGCACAGAACGGCAACAATCTAATGCTGCCTTTCAGCAGCAAGGTATACTTCAGGAAATTTACTGGGATGCGGATGCGCGCAACCGGCTGTCGCTCTTTGCGTGGTGGCAGGCCACAGAGCGGGAGCTTCCTCCGTTGACTACCCAAAATATCAGCCTGGCTGCGCAGCGCGACAGTACCCTGCGCACTTCTTTGCAGTGGCGGCATCTGGGCGATGAGGCAGTGTGGAACCTTCGTTTAGGCTGGTTTCGGGAAGCGATCGACTACCGGGATGAGCTGATCCTGCTGCGTTCGCTTAGCCATTTTCATACCCTGCTCGGCGAACTGGAGGGGCAATGGCAGCTCGCCACTGAGACGGAGCTGGAAGGCGGGATTTTTTACAATTATACCACTGCTCTGGCCGAAGGCTACCGGGGCCAACAGCCACAGCAGAACCGGCAGGCCGTATTTGCCAGCCTCCGGCAGCAGCTCGGCGATTGGCAACTGCAGCTGAGCGTTCGGCAGGCACTGGTAGATGGCGAATGGGTGCCCTTTGTGCCGGCGCTGGGCGTGGAGTATCAGTGGCTGCCTGAGCTGCAACTGCACGGCAGCCTGCGCCGCAATTACCGGATTCCTACCCTGAATGATCTGTACTGGCAGCCGGGTGGCAATCCCGATTTACAGCCTGAAGAAGGCTGGAGCATGGAGGCCGGTGCAGCGTTGGAGCTCCCGTCCTTGCTGGGCGGTGATTTCGCGTACAGCGCTACGGTTTTCAACCGCTATATTGACAACTGGATACTCTGGGGAGTAGCGGAAGGGCAATCGTTTTTTTCTGCGAATAACCTGACAAAGGTGCACAGCCGGGGGCTGGAACAACGGCTGGAATGGGAGAAAGAAATCGGGCATAAAGCTGGATTACGGCTCTACGGCGGCTATGACTATATACGGTCTACCAACGAGCTTGCCCTGGAGCGGCCTCGCCTGGCTGCCGGAGAACAACTGGCCTACACGCCGGAGCATCAGGGCTTCGTGCTGGCGGAATGGTGGTGGAAAACTTTGCGGCTCAGCTATCAGCACCGCTGGGTCGGGCCGGTGCGCAGCCTCAATAAAATGGAACTGCCCGCCTATCAGCTTGGGTACGTGCAGGGGGACTACCTGCTTCGCCGTAAGGCGTTCCGGGCCAATATCTTTTTGCGGCTTGACAACCTATGGGACGCGGATTATCGCATCCTCCACCGCCGGCCGATGCCCGGGCGCAGTTGCCAAATTGGAATACACTTATTTTTTAAACAGACAAAATAGAGATGATGCACCAACGCCACACTACTAGACATTTTTCAAAAGGGATTGATTTTTTCAGCCTCCGCACGCCCCCTAGCCCCCTAAAGGCGGGAACTGCAGCCCGCAAAAATCAATCCCTTTTACTCATGAAATCCAGTTTGTCTAGTGGTTTGCACCAACGCTTTACCCTTTTTTTACTGCTCCTGATTTCCTGTACGCTGAGCGCTCAAACGACGGCCGGATTTGAAAATTTTGGCCTTGCTCCCGGAGAAGCCCTCAACGGCAGCGATGGCAGTGGCGGTTTTGCCAGTGGCAATATTTTTCTGCCCAATGATTACAATGAAGACTTCAACGCCTGGTCGGGCTGGGCAATTTCCGCCACGACGGACACCGAAACACCTGGTTTTACGAACGACCTGAGCGCCATCACAGGCGGCGGGGCAGAGGGTTCCACTACCTACGCAGTGACCTTTGCAGGCGGTGATGGCTCTGTCATTGAGCTGGAGGGCGAGGCTGCCGGTGGTGTTGTAGAAGGATTATTTGTTACCAACAGCACCTACGCTACGCTTTCGATGCTGAACGGGGATGGCTTTGCAAAAAAATTCGGGGGAGAGACCGGTGATGACCCGGACTTTTTCAAGCTTACCGTACGGGCCTACCTGGATGGCAGCCTGAGCATAGACAGCGTAGAGTTCTATCTGGCGGACTACCGCTTTGAGGACAACAGTCAGGATTACATCGTGCAGGAGTGGACTTACCTTGACCTGACTCCGCTCGGCAATGCAGATAGCCTGTTCTTTTCGCTCGCTTCTTCCGATGTTGGAGATTTTGGCATCAACACGCCGGGCTATTTTTGCATCGATAACCTGACTACAACGGATATGATTGTCAACAGCCGTCAGCAGTTGCCTGCGCAGCGCCTTGCAGTATTCCCCAACCCGGCGCGCAGCCACTGGCAGCTTGACTGGCAGATGGAGGAAGAGGCGGATGCTCAGCTGTTGAACATGCAGGGGCAGCAGCTCCGGCAATTTCGTCTGCAGCCTGGACAAACGCTGGTCGATGCAAGCGGGCTACAAGCGGGAATGTACCTGTTGCGCATACAGCAGGATGGGCGGTATGTGACTAAGCAGCTGATCAGGCAGTAGGGTTGGCTCAGCGGGTCAGCACGACCGGAAGTATTTCGTTCCGGGCTGCACTCCGCAGATACAAATAATAACAGGCTGGCGGCAGCAGATCTAAATTGAGCTGTTGCTCCCCGGCCTGTTTCCATTCTCCGGAGCGCAGTACGCTACCATCGGGCGCAACCAGCTGATAGCGGGCCGGGTAGGGCAAACGGACAGTGAGCTGCCCCGGGCTGGGGTTGGGGAAAACAGATGAAGAGGGCATGCTGGCAGCTTCTGCAGTTGAGTTGGGGGTGGTGTAAAAAGTTTCCGCGAACTGCTGATTGTCGATATGCCATTCGAACAGGGGGTGGGGCAGTGGCATCTGCAGCAAGGTGCTGCCGTCGGCTGCATCGATCAGCAGCATTTGCGCGCCGGCATCTGCTGATATGGTATGCAGGGCCCACCAGCCTTGCTCCTGATCGAAACTCGCGCCACCGTGCGCTACTCCCAGGAAGTAACCGCTGGCTACCGGCACTTCGCTAAGCAGGCTGAGCGTAGCTGTAGCGGGATCGATTTCCACCAGATAAGTATGCGTAAGGTAGGAAAGCCAGACGGGGCTGAAATTACTGCTATCCGTTTGGTTGAGGAGCCCGAGCAGGCGGCCGTTTTTATTGTCATACTGCAGCAGGCTAATCCCAAGCGTATCCGGTAGGGGCGTTTGTTGGACGTCTCCGGCAGATTCCCCAAAACAGGAGACCGTATAGAGCTGCCGTTTTCCTTCCGCATCTCTGCCCATCAGGTAGTAAAGGTGGTCATTCGAGTTGAGCGCCTCACTGCCGGTTTGTACAGATTGGAGCTCCGGCAGCGCTGCCAGGGGTAACGCCGCAGCGGAAGGGAGCTGTTGCCAGTAGACCTGATAACCGCTCTGATCGATGGTTTCGCGCCAGCCGATGTGGAAATGTTTTTGCAGGTGATACCGGCGCCCCCGTAGATTATTGAGTGCCGGCCATACATCGATGGTGCCGGGTTGGCCGACCTGCAGGCGAAAGCGTGCGCTGTCCTGATCGGGCCCCAGCCCATTGAAGACCATCCAGCGGTTCACCGGGTCAAAAGCAGAAGTGCCAGTATGTACACTATGCGCTGCAGGTAGATGGCAGAGGGTATCGACCTGCCCTCCCGGTAGCTCCACTTGCAGCAGCGAAAGAGATGCCGGGCCTTGCTGATGCTGCCGGGCCAATGCATAAAGAGTAGCCTCCTGCGCCACTAAAAAACGGGCCGCAAGAAGGATCGTAAAAAGTAGAAGGGGCTTTTTCATCCTAAGTTTTGGTGGATCATGCAAAAGCTCAACAGCCGGAACTTTTTTTGGTTACGGTAAGTTGCTCTTTTGTAAGCATTTGGGCAGTTCGTAATTCCACTCGAAAAAAGAGAGATGTAAAAAAGTTGCGTCCCGGACTTGCGCAATACATAAATGCCCCCTATATTTGCAATCGCTAAAGCCGAAAGCGGCAAAGCAAATTGATTTTGAAAGTTTGCGTGAAAAATGAAATGCGCCGGAGCCGACGCAGTCGGAACCAAGCAGTTCATTTTCTCAAAGCGCGTTCTGAACAGAAATCTGAATTTAGAATTCTTGCGATTTTTGTGGCAGCAGTTGCGGCGAATAAAGTGAGCAGATGAGCGTAGCGAAATCAAGCAGTTTATTCGCTTACCGCGCAACTGCCAAACAAAAATCTAACTATCCACGATTTTTGTGGCAGCAGTTGCGGCGAATAAAGTGAGCAGATGAGCGTAGCGAAATCAAGCAGTTTATTCGCTTACC
>CAJXXJ010000055.1 GCA_913062745.1 uncultured Phaeodactylibacter sp. | reverse complement strand
AAAAAGTATCCGGTACGCTGAAGCTGGATCAGGCACAGTACCGGGAACTGGAGGCATTCTCCAAGTTCGGTTCTGACCTGGATGCCGCTACCACCGCAGTCCTCGACAAGGGTAAGCGCAACGTGGAAATCCTGAAGCAGCCGCAGTACTCTCCGGTACCGGTGGAAAAGCAGGTGGCTATCATCTACCTGGGTACAAAAGGCTTGCTGCGTAATGTACCGGTCGACAAAGTGAAGGAGTTTGAAGAGCTCTTCCTGACTACGCTCGAGCAGCGTCATCCGGAAGCCCTGCAGACTTTCAAAGCGGGCAAGCTGGATAAATCTGCTACGGATGCAGTAGAGCAGCTGGCTAAGGAGCTGAGCGCACAGTACAAGAAGTAAGCAGAAGCGCTGTCTTCTGAGAAAAATAGTTGACCCCGGGAGGAGCCTGCGCTCCGCCCGGGGTACAAAAAGGCTAATCAATGGCGAACTTAAAAGAGGTCCGGGACCGCATCAAGTCGGTTAACAATACACAGCAGATTACCCGTGCAATGAAGATGGTATCTGCTGCCAAATTGCGCCGCGCACAGGACGCTATCGTGCAGATGCGCCCTTATGCGGACAAGCTGAATGGCATGCTGCGCAATATCCTCAGCAACCTGGAAGGCGATGTCGCTTCTTCTCTGGGTGAGGAGCGCCCGGTGGAAAAGGCCTGTGTGGTGGTCATCACCTCCAACCGGGGCCTTTGTGGTGCTTTTAACTCCAATATTTCAAAGGCTGCTGTACGGGCCATTGAGGAGGACTTTGCAGATGTACGCGCAAGGGGCAACCTGAGCGTGCTGTGCATCGGCAAAAAAGGCTACGACTACCTGAGCAAGCGCTATCCGGATTTGGACTACATCAAGGATCATGTCCTGCTATTTGACGATCTGAGCTTCGACAACGTGGCGCAGGTGTCCAAAATGCTCATCCGCGCCTTTGAGCAGCATGACTTTGATCAGGTGAAAGTGGCGTACGGCAAATTTAAGAATGCCGCTACCCAGATCACTATGCTGGAGCAATTCCTGCCGGTGGAAAAGATCGAGGCGGAAGAAGATGCCGACGGCAAAAACTTCTCTGCGGACTATATCTTTGAGCCGAGCAAGGAGGAACTGCTCGAGTACCTGATCCCTACGATACTGCAGACGCAATTCCAGAAATACGTCCTCGACACGCACGCATCCGAGCACGGCGCGCGTATGACGGCGATGGATAAAGCGACAGACAACGCACAGGAACTGCTGCGCGACCTGCGTATTTCCTACAACAAGGCACGTCAGGAGGCGATCACCAATGAGATCCTCGAGATCGTGAGTGGTGCCGCTGCCCTCGAAAATGGCTAAAGGACGGAGATGAAATAAACGATACAATTTTTTTTGCTAAAATTTTCTAAACAACAAATCAGAGAGAGGTTGTGTGAAAATATTAGCGAATCCTAAAGAAAATTGTATCGTTTATGTTCGTCAAACTACTAATAGCAACTATCATAATGAAAAAGCCTCTTTGGGACTGCCTGAAGGGGCTTTTTTTATTGGGTAAATATCAAGAAAATACCAACATCACTCCTTTTTAATCCTAAAAAAGCCTAATTTAACCCATGCAATGTTGATGCGCTCAAAAGAAACTAAACCCTAAGCTCTTTTTGGCCGCACGACGCTCTTTTTCACCTAAAAACATTCTTTTGATGAAACCATTATTTACGATTGCGAAATCTCTTTTAGACGCCAGGCGCCAGACGCCAGACGCCAGACGCCAGACGCCAGACGCCAGACGCCAGACAGCCTCTTGATCAGAAAACTGTTCTTGGATGGGACCAAGTAAAGGTTGAAAACTGGGCCGAACGCCCGTTTGGCTACAGAATTCTAAGTTCAATCTCATGGTGTTCGTGGATTAATGTTTTTATTTTACTGGGGTTGATGCATATTTTCCAAACTTCAATGGGCAGAGCTATTTATTATTCAAAATCAGAGTTTTTGCCAATTTGCAGTGATGATAAGATGTTTAAGGAAATGGATTCCTCACGATCCGACACCCTACCTTTGCTTTCTAGAGATAAATATTGTGGGTTGGTCGAGATGAATAGATCAAGCCAAGAGCAGGATTCATTAGAGCAATTAGAATATCGTTTTATCGATAGATTTGGAAATATATACTTCCCAAGTGAGCTTCAAAGGAATTCTACTGCTAATCAGTGCCCTGATGCAGGAGCCTTTATGCTGGAATTCGTAGGCGGGTTCACTCCTGAGGAAGAGGCGACAATCTGTCAAGTATTTTTTGATCTTTCAAGCCTCATTTCATCCGCTCAGCAGGGAATCCCTGTCAGGATTAAAAAAGATTTTTTTTCATCAAATCAAGTTTTAGGTGCAGCTACCGCCTTTTACCTGGAGGACTTATCTGCAGAGGGGTGTGGATTAGAAACTAGCATGATATGGCAACTAATCAATACTGACATTGACTACCAAGGGCTTTTTGCGAACTCTTTCGTAGCCGGTCAAATCATCTTGAATACTTCATTATCCAGCAATGATGAATGGCATACTTTGGACATGGATGGACCAGGAGGTTTTTCTTCTCCAAGTATTTCTAGTTCTGATCTGGATTTATACTCTGTAGTATTGCATGAAGCACTTCACCTTTTAGGGTTTTCTTCGCGGATTAAAGCTGACGGGAATCCACACAATGGATTTTTTTCTATATGGGATAAAGAATTATATAGCTACACAGACAGTGAGTATCTCATAAATCAAAGTAATAGTACAGTTTGTTGTGACGATCACTCGTATAATAGTAATATTGCAACTCCTCAAAATTTAAATTTGGGATGTATTGGGCAAGGGCAATCGTCTATCGTTTTTGGAAGCGACAACCTTGCGACAGTATTTGCTTCTTATCCCTCCGGAATTTTTAATGACCCGGACGCTCTGACGAGCAATATTTTCAGCCATATCAATAATACATGCGACGCTGACTCGTATGTAATGCATCCTTCCTCTTCTGCCGGGGAGTTTCAAAGAGTCCCTTCAGCTACAGAGGCAGATATATTGTGTCAGCTAGGTTATACAGTATCGGGTCTTAGTGGAGGTTGTGGAGCCGATTGCATAGCCATTGCCAACGATGATGGTATTTTCTTTGGGGATGACGATTTTGTAGTTGACTATCAAGACATTATTGAAAATGACTTCTTCCCTTCTGGGCAGTCCTTTCAATTGGGATTTGAGGTTTGTGGTAATACAAGTATTCAAATCAATAATCAAGAAACACTGGATAGGGTTCGGTTCATTGGTTTACCGCCCTCAGTGCCGGTTTACATTTGTTACACGCTTACTACAGATTGCGGAGCGTGTAGTGAAGGGCAGTTCATCCTTTTTTATGAAGGGGGCTTGCCTCCGGTAGACCCTTCGCCTTGTGGTGCCGATCAAAATTTATACCCATATGGAGATTTTGAGGACTTTTCTTCTTTTGGACCTTTTCCTGAATCCCAGGCAAATTACTATTCACAAGTGAGTGTCTCACCTTGTATTCCCAATATATTCACCCCGGGATTAGGGAATTCTCCAGACGTAATTATAAACGGCGGAAGCAAGGTCATGCAATTGGGTAGTGTCGTAAATGTCAGTAACCCTGAAGGAGGTTACGTTGAGTATTCGATCATGCAGCTCAGCAGGCCAATAGGTAATGGATGCGAGATTGATTTGTCTATAGATTACAAATTAGCAGAGTCTTTCTCTAATATAAGTAGAATGGAAATATACGGAACTTATCTTCCACCATGCCTTAGCAATGGAGGTCCAACGTGTGGTAACCCTACAATTTCAGAGGACTTTTTCTGTATTGCCGGTGGTGTGAATGTAGTGGATAATACAAACTGGAGTACGTATAGTACAGTTCTCACAAACAACTCGGGGGTGCCGATTAATTATATTTTGATAGCAAATAGAGCCCCGTTGTTGTTGTCTGAAGGAATCATAACAGATGGCGGATCTACGGCTTTCTACATAGACAATATTTTTGTTTCTGATACATGTGAGGATGAATTGAGTGTAACTCCAACCATCGAAAAAGCTTGTACCGATGATGAAATTGTTGTCGAATTAGAAGTTTGTCTAACTGGTGACGGGGTTAATAGCACTGATGTTACTGTGGAGGTAAATATGCCTGAAGAACCACCTGTAGCTTCGTTTGTAAATGGAGGGGACTTTTTAAACGGGATAGCCGTGATCGAAGGAGTGTCCCCCAATGGCTTGTGCGAAAACATTACTCTATTGCTAAATACAGAAGGCAGCCCTTTGTCGAGCGGTAACGAGATCACCTTAGAGATCAACGCCTTTGCTGATAATTCCTGTTTTTTACCGTTCAATATTTCTGTCTTAATGGAAGATTGCTGTGATGAGGACCCTATTTTAGGCTTTTCGTACGAGGAAAGCGACTGCGGGGTGTTGACATTTACTGCGAAGGACCAGTCAGGCAACTTTATATACGATTGGGATTTCGGAGACGGGGCTGGGGCATCGGTAGCGTCTCCTGTTCATGATTTTGATGATTTAGGCGGAACGTCCGTGGTCACTTTATCCTTGATAAACTCTTGTGGGGAAGAGTTTACCTCTACAGAATCAATAATCATCCCGGCGTGTATTGACCCAACTACTTTTGACTGCGATGATTGCACCACTGCTACAAATCTTGGACAGGCAGGGGTAGAAACATTCTTATCCAATGTGCTCCCGCCCGGCGGGTACAGCCATCAAATCTACTGTGTGGAAGGTGATCTCCTGATTCAGCAAAACGAAGATTATAACTTCGTCAATTGCACTTTCCGCATGAAGCCCGGCGCAAGCATCAAAATAGCAACGGGTGGACAGATGATTGCCAGCGAAAGTGTATTCCATGGATGTGGCCAAATGTGGCGCGGTATAGAGGTAGAAGAAGGCGGAAAATTAATACGGTTTGATAGAAACAGCGTTATAGATGCACAGTATGCGGTATATGTGCATCCTTCTATTGCTCCGATACCTACCACCATGGTTCACCTCCGCAGCAACCAGTTCATTGCCAATTTTGTAGGAGTCTACGTTGCCGATGAAGGGGCGGGTGCCGAGGCAGATCTGATTATTGCAGGCAACCGCTTTGATGTCTACGCTTCTACGGATGAACTGCAGCCTCCATTCAGTGGGCAGACGAGCGGGCCGGAAGGCTTGCCGAATGCCAATCTTTACCCGCTGGCAGGCATATACGTGCAGCCTATGCGGTCCAACTTTATTTCCACAGACAACAGCTTCAGGCGGCTGGCATCTGGTGTTGTGATTCATGAAAATCCAGCGGCGACAGTCTCTTTTGACGCTTATGAGGAGATGGACGCCCATGCGGGGGCATACCCATCATATGCTTACGCCGGCCATGCCCTCAATGCGCAGGGCAATGGGGCAGGCATGCTCTCCGCGATAGACAACGAGATCAAAAACTGTAGCCATGGAATTGTCAGCAACCAACTGTCTTTGGAGGCTCGGGATAATATGATCGATACCGTAAGCTTTGGCATACAAGCCGAGCTGCCTATCTTTGGCTTTGTAGAAATTGGCGAGAGCGGCACTGCGATTTCTAATACCATTAAAGCTGCAAGAATCGGCGTACAAGTACGCGCATTTGATCAGAATGCAACGGTCAATATCCAGCGGAATAGCATAAGCACTTATAGTGCTGGGGCTACGGCAGCCTTAGAAATGGGGATAAACTTGGCTAGCACCACTGTAGAGGACAACCTCATCACGGTTGCTCAGGCAGGCAGCGGCATCAGCACCCTGTGGGTGAACAACAGCAGCTTCCTCGACAATACGATCACCCTTTCCGACCCAACATCAGCGGAGGCGGGCATGCACTTCGTTTTCACCCGGAACTGCCGGGTACAGGGCAATACCGTCAATGGTGCAGGCACAGGAGGCGACCAAAACTATGGTATGCATATCGACTTCTCCCCCGGCAATGCCTACTGTAATAATACCTTTGACAATACTCGCTACGGCACACTCGTCACAGGCGTAAGCGATGCAGAAAACAACTTTAAGTGCAATACCTTCCAGGAGCATAGTGTGGGGCTGCAGCTGAATCAAAGCTTCTTCGGTCTATCCCGGATTGGCACGCAAGTGCATCAGAGTAATTGCTGGTCTGCGAGTAGCGGCGGTGCGGTTTGGGATGGGGTGGACTTGACAACTGCTCAGGCCAACCCCTTTGAAGTAGACCCGACAGTGATGGCTTGCTTCCTGCCGCCTTCGGTGATGCCCGCTCAAGGGTGGTTTGACCCCGTAGACGATGGTGGAACATCTATAAGTTGCGGTACTAACACCTGCGAGTCGGATGACTTCAACCACGAATCGGACGATGCCCATAAAATCGCCCAAGGCCAGGTAGGGGGCGGTGACTACGCGGCAAGCGTGACTTGGATGCTGCAACAGTACCTCTACAAGCGGGGGTACGGCAAGCCAATAGACTCGCTGACGATTCAGACCTTTTTCAATACCCACGCGCATAGCCCGCTAGGACAGTTTTATAATGTCGATCAGCAGTTGAAACAACTCTTCCTGTCTACCCCAACTGAGGTGGCAGATATGGGCGGTTTCTTGCAGCAGTTGAAAGAAGGGCTGGCACTGCTCCGTACCCTCGATCAAGCACTATTGCTGGCAGCTGAAAGTGAATGGGACAGCCTGTTGGACAACCGCCACCAAACTGCAAATGAGCTGCTGCCCGTAACAGACTCCATTGCATTCGCCCACAGCCAAATCGTCCATAACCGCACGAATGGGATGGCAGCACTATTGACGCAAAACGCAGGCATCACAGCTCAAGCGGTATACGAGATCAACGAACGTTTTTTCAACGATGCGCTGTTCCGGTATTTGGAACGCGGGAGCAACTACCTGACAAGCACCGAACTGCAAAGACTACAGGCTATAGCCACTCAATGCCCCCTTGCCGGCGGCTGGCCAGTCTTCAAAGCCCGTGCCTTACTGTATGTGGTGACGGGACAGCAAGGGAATTATGCGAACGCTTGTGCGCCGCAGCAGGCCTTAATCCAAGCACCGGGCACGACAGCCAAGCGAAATGAGCAGATACAGCTTTACCCCAATCCTGCACGACAGGAAGTCATGGTGCAATGGGAATTGCCTCTGGAGAATACTGGGCAACTCTTGCTGTTTGATACTTATGGCCGCCTGCTACAACGGAGCCCGTTGGAAGTAGGTACTAGCTCTTACCGCTTGCCTCTGCAAACGGTTGAAGCAGGATTGTATGTCTTACGCTTACGGCTTGATGGGGAGGAAACCAGCCTGAAACTTATTGTTAACCCTTAAATTGACCCGCTGCCGGAGTTTAAATGTTTGAGTCTTTTGGCTCACTACTCCGGCAGCGGTTTATATATTATGCGCTATTTTATCTTATTCTTTTTTTTCCTTTGCTTATCTCAATACAGCATAGCCCAGAAGCGGGATAATGTCTGGCTATTGGGGCAGGACAGTGACTCTAATGTCATTTACTCCGGCACAGTGATAGACTTTGAGACAGAACCCCCAGATGTCTATTATGAATTTAGAGATGTATACTTCAAACAAACAAACGCCAGCATCTGCGACACAGCCGGCAACTTACTGTTCTATACCAATGGTGCTTTTGTATCCAACTACCTCAATCAAATCATGGAAAATGGGGAGGGGCTTAACCCTGGCGCTCATTCTGATGATCGGGAAGGCAGGGGGTATATTTTAGATCAGGGGGCGATAATACTGCCGGTGCCGGAATCGGACAGTTTGTATTATCTGCTGCATGCAGATAAGATTGTTCCAGGGGATGAGGTGGGAATATGGTATAGTAGTGAGCATCTATACTACACTTTGATCGATATGGCTGCAAACGGTGGTTTGGGTAAGGTAATAGAAAAAAACCAGTCCGTAAAAGAAGGTGTTTTTGAACAAGGCAAGCTTTCGGCCACTCGACATGCGAATGGTCGTGACTGGTGGGTTTTGATTCGTGATTTTGGTACGAATGCCTACTACAAGTATTTAGTGACGCCATCTGATGTCGTAGAAAAAGAGGTTCAGTCCATTGGAGCTGATATTCCATCACCCGGAGTAGGTCAATCTGTATTTTCACCAGATGGGAGTGTTTATGCAAATTTACAAATGGCAGGTACTTATACTGATGTTAAGCATTTGAGTATTTTCCAGTTTGATCGTTGTACAGGGATGTTGAATAATCCTGAATATATAGTGTACTCCGACTCCGCCTGGGCTGGCGGTGTTGCCATTTCACCAAACTCTCAGTATTTGTACGCATCATCCTATTTATATGTATATCAATATGATCTATGGGCAGCAGACATAGAAGCCAGCCGAGACACCGTAGCCGAATGGGATGGCTTTGTTGAGGATGGTTTTTTCGCCACCACCTTTTATTTGGCACAGCTCGCCCCAGACGGCAAAATCTACATCAACAGCAACAATGGCAGCCGTTACCTGCACGTCATTGAGCAGCCCGACCTGCCCGGCGACAGCTGTCAGGTCTGCCAGCACTGCTTGGAGATGCCTTCGTGGAATAATGCTTCTATGCCTAACTTCCCCAACTACCGCCTCGGCCCGCTGGAAGGCAGCCCCTGCGACACCCTGCGCGCGCCGCCCACCGCCGCCTTCACCTATAGCCAGTCCGGGCCCCTGCGCTACCGCTTTCAAGACAGTTCCTACCATGATATCCGCTCCTGGCAGTGGGATTTCGGGGATGGCCATACGGACAGCATCCCCCGCCCGGAGCATGTGTATGAAGTAGAGGGGCAGTACAACGTCTGTCTTACCGTAGCCAACCCGCGCGGGGTAGATACGCTCTGCCGGGTCGTAGAGGCGCAGGTCACGAGCACGGAGGATGCTGGCCGTGCCATGCTCGCAGAGGTCTTCCCAAACCCGTCAGGCGGGCCGCTCTGGCTGCGCACGGCGGGGCTTCCGGGCAGCGAGCCGGTGGTGCTGGAGCTGTACAGTGCGGCGGGGCAGTTGCTGCAGCGCAGTACTGCCGCTGCGAATGGTGAGGAGGAGATAGAAGTGGAGGAATTGCCGGCCGGGGTGTATTATTACCGGGTGTTGCGGGCTGGTGAATTGTTGAATAGCGGGAAGTGGGTGGTGTGGTAGGTAGCGCTCGTGCCATCGTCTGGCTGGTACTCATTTGATGGGGTGGGGACGTAGGCACAGCCTACGCCTAACAGGGTTGGGTAATGGGAAGTGGGTGGTGCAGTAGGCGTACCGTCCGGGCGACTTTAGTCGCACACCAGGGCATGGCGTGCGGCTGAAGCTGCCCGGACATAAAGCCAGCCCGGGCAACATCCCTCGGGACAGTACCGCCCTCCATCTTTCCCCTTTCGGGCTTGGCGAGCGCGCAGGAATACCCGTTCTTTGCGCTGTAAATCAAAAAAGGAACGCTTTTGGCCGACGAGACCTCCATAAGCCTGAATAAGTACATTAGCCAAACCGGTATTTGCTCGCGCCGCGAAGCCGATGCCCTGATCCGCGAAGGGCGGGTGACCCTCAACGGGCAGCCCACGCGACCGGGCAACCGCGTCAGCGAAGGGGATGAGGTACGCATCGATGGAAAGCCGCTCCGGCCCAAGCCCAAGGCGCTCTACATTGCTTTCAACAAGCCGGTGGGTATCGTCTGCACCACAGACTCCAAAGAGCCGAAAAATATCGTCCGCTACATCAACCACCCGCAGCGGCTGTTCCCGATCGGGCGGCTCGACAAGCCCTCCGAAGGGCTCATCTTCCTGACCAACGACGGGGATATCGTCAATAAAATCCTGCGGGCGGGGAACGAGCACGAAAAAGAATACCTCGTCTCCGTCAAGCAGCCGGTTACGCCGGAATTTGTGCAGCGGATGAGCAGCGGAATCCCCATTCTCGGTACCATCACTAAGGAGTGCCGGGTGGAAGCAACCGGGCCCCACACCTTCCGCATCATCCTCACGCAGGGGCTGAACCGGCAAATCCGCCGCATGTGCGAATACCTGGGCTACGAGGTCAGCCGGCTGCAGCGCGTACGCATCATGAATGTCAGTCTGGGCAAGCTCAGGGTGGGGGAGTGGCGCGAACTGACGGATGCGGAGGTGAAGGAAATCATGCGCATGGTCGCCCGCTCTTCCAAAACCGAGGAAGCTTCCCGCGGGCAGGGTGCTAAAAAGCAGCCGTTCAAACGGAAGAAGAAGCGGAAGAAGTAGCCTGTTTCTGCAGCCACGCTTTGATGGCCTGCCGGGTCTTGCCCTGCCGGAATATCCAGGCGGCTACGCTCAGGTGAGTCCCGCTGTTGATTTTGACGAAAGTCGTGGCGGGCGACGCCTCCTGCCGTTGCCGGGCAAACTGCCGGGTGCTGTTGCAGGGCACCATGCCATCGTGCGTACCGTGCACAATCAGCGCAGGCTTATGCGGCTGCATTTGCGCACTGCAGCAGGGGTCTGCTTCCGCAAAAAGCGAGCCGGTACGCGGCCCTGCCAAATCCCGTAAAGCAAAGCTCTCCGGCATGTCTGCCAAACAGAGGGGAGCGCCCAGCGCAAAGAAGCCCCGAATGTCTCTGCCGGCAGATTCCCCGTTCGGGCTAAGCGCCAGCATCGCAGCCAGGTGCCCGCCGGCGGACATGCCTCCCGACAGTGCCAGCTCTACCGGCTGCCCGCGTTTGTCCATTTCCGCGAAAGCGTGCAAAGTGACGGCCCGGAGGTCTTCCCGGATGTGCGTGTAGTCATGCTTCGGGCAGCGGCGGTAGGAGGGCAGCACCACCGTATAGCCCAGTTCATTGAAGAAGCGGGCGTGCGCCGTGAAATAATCTGGCTTACCCCAGCGCCAGCTACCTCCGTGGAAATAGAACAACAGCCGCAGCGGCTGAATTGCACCGCTACTGGCCGGGCAAAGCAGGTAGTACTGCTGCGGATGTGGGCCATACTGCTGCCGCTCAGCCCGTGCTTTAGGCGTACGGGAAAAGACAGCTGACAGCCAAAACGGAGGCAGATGCAGGGCTTCGTGCAGCAGCGTGCCGCGCGGCGTAAGCCCGTAGGCGAGCAGTAAGAGTAGGAGTAAGGCTATGATCATATAAAAAATTGCACACGCGCCGGTAGCCCGTGTGCAACGAAAACTTTTAACTAAAACCTATTACGGCATGCATAACCGAAGAGCGGCAACATGGTTTAAGATTTTGGCAGGATTATACTAAAATCAATAGCTTTTCTTACATTCGGTCCGGAATCTCATATATCCCTGGTTATGAAGTGGAAAATTACTCTGTTTATCGCGGCCCTCCTGCTTCCGGCGATTGACAGTACAGCACAAGTTTCTCCCCGTCAGCAGCTTCGGCAGGCAGATGCGCTGCGGGAAGCAAGATCCTACGATGCTGCCAACCAGGCATACCGCCGCTTGCT
>CAJXXJ010000054.1 GCA_913062745.1 uncultured Phaeodactylibacter sp. | reverse complement strand
GCGACCACCTGGTTGGGTTCCTGTTCTCCAGCTGCCAGGTGAACTGCAACTGCACGTGTAAGCGGTACGTGGACGGGGGCAGCCTCGGGCAGGCCGACGTCATAGGCCAGGTCAGTGCTCGGGTCAGTGCCTACTACGGTGGCTTTGAAGGTCCGGTTGTCGGTCAGTGCCACTTCAATATCCGTAGCCTTGTCGATCACGTGGTTGTTGGTTACGATGTACCCCTTTTCGTTGATGATCACCCCGGAGCCGGTGCCCACCCTGGGTTGGGGCTGCTGCGGCTGCTCAAAGCGGAAGAAAGGGTCAGGCCCAAAAAAGTCGCGGAACGGATCGGGCAGCCGCCGCTGTGGCAGCTGAGGCGCGCGGCTGGCCTGTGTGGCTTTAATGTGTACTACAGCATCCACCACCCGGCCGGCCACCTCGGTAAAATCGAGCGGCACAATTTCCCCGGCTTCATTCTTAGTGAATACTGCTGCCTGCGCCGGGCTGGCGCTGACGTGTTCAATTTTGACGGTAGAGCTACCGCTACCTGCCCAGTGGTAAATACCCAGAGTGGCCAGGCTTACGAATAAAGCGGTGAGCCCTGAAAAAAGAAGGTGCTTTTTCATTGCTGACACTTTTAAATTCGCAAATTAACATGCAGAAAACGCAGCCAGAGGGCCGCACATCTGACAGATCAAACCCTGTGCCAAGCCTGACAGAAGTGAAAAAATGACAGGATGGTCCATGAGAGAGGGGGTGAATGGGCGAGGGGTAGATTTGGCATGCGCCCTAATGGGAAAACCATTGCAGCCTTGAGCTGTGAACCACGGGCCACGCTCCTACATCCACTGCACCTTCTCCCCTATCGGCCGGCGCTTGCCGGGCAATTCCGGCAGCTCGTGGTAGCCCATATAGAACAGGCCGAGGCAGCGTTCACCTTCTGCCAGCTCCAGAAACTCGCGGTCGTCCTGCAGCAGCTTGGAAGAGCTCCAGTAGCTGCCGATGCCGTAAGCTGTGCAGCTGAGCCACATATTTTGCACGGCACAGGCTACAGAGGCCAGCTCCTCCCATTCCGGCACGCGCTCGTCGGGGTCGCGCTGCATGCAGATGGCGATCACGCAACCGGACTGCTGCGGCTTATTCAGATTTTTCTGGTATTTCTTTTCAGAAAACTGGTCCTCCGGGGTATGGCTTTTGTATAGTTCTGCGAGGCGCTCACCCAGCCGTGTACGCGCATCGCCGGTAAAAACCCGGAAGCGCCAGGGCTCCGTAAATTTGTGCGTGGGCGCCCAGTTGGCATTTTCGAGCACCTCTTCTATAATTTCTTTAGGAATGGGCTTATCGATATACATTTTGGGAAAAATAGCCCGCCGTTTGCGGATGAGTTCGTTGGTTTGTGCCGGCGTCATAAGCGTCTTTATGCTTTGTTTTCCCAAAAGACGGCCCGAAGCAGACTTTTGTTTATCCAACTACTGAAAATATCGCCGATTCGCGATGGCCTAATCCCGGGCCGTTGCTTTTCTCGTAAGTAACATAGCGGCATTCCGCTCTGTTACTCATAAAAAACCACTGTATGAAGATTACCTTTTCTGTTTTGTCTATCACTTTTTTGCTCCTCACCGCCTGCAAGGTGAGCGACTATTCTTCTGACTCCAAACCGGTGGAGCACAGCATCTGGGACAGCCTTTTGCAAAAGCATGTAACGGAGGAGGGCCTTGTGGATTATCAGGGCTTCATGCAGGACAGCGCGCGGCTCAACGAATACCTGCAGCTGCTGAGCAAGCACCATCCCAACGACAAGAACTGGAGCCGGGACGAGCGGCTCGCGTATTGGATCAACGCATACAATGCCTTCACCGTGCAGCTAATCCTGCGTAACTATCCGGTCGGGAGCATCAAAGACATCAAAAACGGCATTCCCTTTGTAAATACAGTCTGGGATATCAAATTCATCAATATCGAGGAGCGCACCTATGACCTGAACAACATCGAGCATGGCATCATCCGCCCCAAGTTTGAGGAGCCGCGTATCCACTTTGCACTCAACTGTGCTGCGCGCTCGTGCCCCAAGCTTCAGGACTTTGCCTACACCGCTGACCAGCTCGATCAGCAGCTCGACCAATCTGCCCGGGAATTTATCAATACCGAGGAAAAGAACGTACTGGGCGAGGACCGCGTGAAGGTTTCGAAGCTATTTGACTGGTACGGAGGCGACTTCAAGGAGGACGGCCGCAGCATCGTCGACTACCTGAATCAATACGCCGCCGGCATTGAGATCAACGAGGATGCTGAGGTAGACTACATGGAGTACAGCTGGGCGCTCAATGATGTAGAGCGCTAATCATCCAGGCGGGTGAGCCCGGCTTTGGCTTTTTGGTGCAAACCCGTACGGTACTCCTCCGGCTTCAGGGATAGGCAGCGCTCGTAAGCCTGCCGGGCCTGGGGCTTTTGGCCCTGCTTTTCGTAAATCGCCCCCATCTGCAGGGCGGCATTGCACGCGAAGAAACGCGGGCTGTCTGCTCCTTTATCTATCGTAACCTGATAGCGCTGCAGGGCTTCATCGTAGCGCTTCATGCCGTGCAGCAATCGCCCGAGGCGATAGTAGTACTCCAATTCATGCTCCCCGCTGAAGCGGTGGGCAGACTGCCGTACGAGCAGCTCGTAACCGTCGTGGTAGTAACCGCCATCAAATAACAGCCGGGCTTTGAGCAGGCTCAGGTTAGGAGGCGTGCCCGAAGCAGCTTCCTCCTGCGCGTGCTTATCGCCGCCGGCCTTGTCTTCCCCCTTCATCAGGCACTCGCCCATATACTGAAAATAAGCCGCCCGGTTGCCGTTGATCAGTGCCTGCCAGCCCAGTTTTTGATAGGCTTCCTTGATAAAGTTGCGGCCCGTGTACTGCTGCAGGTAAGCTTTGAAGTGTGGGGCAGCGTCATCATCGAGCCGGCGCAGTTTAGCCAGCCCGAGCATATATTCCAGATAGGGAAAATTGTGGTAGGCGGTCCCCTTTGGCCGCTGCCTGAGCAGCTTGATAGCGGCGTCGTTCTGCCCGGTGCGCATAGCGATGTTGGCCATCACAAAGCAGTGGAGGGGGTTCTGTGCCGGCTGTAGCCCGGCATTGGAGATGGCCTTCCAGGCGGCCGTTTCTTCGTTTTCGAGGTGCAGCAGCAGGAAGGCGTAGAGGACTGCGGTCTCCTGCGCAAACAGGAATTCGTCATTGCGCCCCGCGTAGCGCAGCACTTCTTCTATCTCTTTGCGCCCTTCCTCGATTGTGCCTTCCAGCCCGCCGAGCAGCTTTACGCCCCAGCGGTAGCTGTCCGGTATGGTACCGACCATAGCGTGCAGTATGCCCAGGTCTTTTTTATTGGGCATAAAATCAGGAAACAGGGTTTCGTTCTCCCGCAGCAGCTTGTAGGCTTTACTCACTTCCGTAAAAGCCCCAAGGTAATCGTCGAAGCGAAGCCGGGCCAGTGCCCACTGCAGCCGGATATCTGCCTGCACAAACAGGTAGTAAGGAGAGGCCGGGTCGCCGGTCTGTTTGATCTTGTCGAGGCGCCAGTCCCGTTTTTTCTTCAGCCGCTCGTAGTCGGCGTCTTTCTCATCAATGTAGAGGGTAAAAAAGTCGATGTAGTTTTCGATATGGTGCACGATGAGGTTATCGGGGTCGTTCATACGGATTTGCGCGAGCAGCATATAGGCCTCACCAAAACGCAGCTGCGTGACTTTCTGATAGGCAGAGCGGGCATCCGGGCTGTAGCGGAAGTGCTTGTAGCTGTCAGCATGGCCGGAGAGCGGAGTCAGTAGCAAGAGTGCCAGCGAAAGGACGAGCGGCGTAAAAATCAAGCTATTGAGCGTTCGGCGGTGACACAGGAAGGCAGGGATAGTGATTTTTTTGTGCATAATTGGTTGGCAGGTACATTCGGGGGTTATGAAATGAGTTGCAAAATAGCAAAGCCCCGGCAAGGAATCAAGTTCCAGTGCCAGGGCTTTGCAGATTCGGCAGGCATTAGCCTGTGCCGGAAGGTTAAGAAGCCTTTTCTGCTTCTTTCTCCTCATCGGTCACAAAGTCATCTACCAGGATACGGCCGCAGTGCTCGCAGGCAATGATTTTCTTGCGCATTGCAATTTCGAGCTGCAGCTGCGGCGGGATCATATTAAAACATCCGCCACAGGAATTCCGCTCCACAGTGACCACAGCCAGGCCATTGCGGTAGGAAGTGCGAGTCTTATCATAAGCCCGCAGCAAGCGGTCTTCGATTTTCTTACGTGCCTTTTCGGATTGCTTGCGCAGCTTATCTTCGTCTTTCTCCGTCTTTTTGATGATCTCCTCCAGCTCAACTTTCTTTGTCGCCAGGTCTTTCTGCTTGCTGTCCAGGCGGCTGCGCGTCTCTTCCAGCTTTTCCTCACGGCGTTCCTTTTCCTTACCGGCCATGCGGATCTTCTTCTCCATGAGCTGAATTTCGAGATTCTGCATCTCGAGCTCTTTCATCAGCGCATCGTACTCGCGGTTGTTCTTGACGTTATCCAGCTGCGTATTGTAGCGCTCGATCAGGGCTTCCGCCTCTTTGATCTTTGCGTTGTACTGACTGATCTCTGCGTCGATATCCTCGACCTGCGCGTTCAACTTGTTGATACGCGTCTCGAGGCCTGCAATCTCGTCCTCCAGGTCACTTACCTCAATCGGCAGCTCTCCCTTCAGGATTTCGATTTCATCAATGCGCGAGTCAATCGACTGCAGTTCGTATAGGCTTTTGAGTTTTTCCGCTACGGTGGGTTCTCCTGCCATTATGGTAGTGCTTTTTTAATCAATGATAACTAACGGTCTCTCCTGTATTTACAAATAATGAACCGGATTAGTTATAACTTCGGTGGAATAAGCCGCAAATGTACTAAATTTTTCGGAAATGAGCTGCTGCAAAAGTTCAGTAGTAAACTGTTCGCTTTCGTAGTGCCCAATGTCAGCGATGATGATTTGGCCGTCGGCATCGAAGAACTCGTGGTACTTGTAATCCGCCGTGATGAAAATGTCCGCTTTACGGGCTTTAGCGGCTCCGAGCAGGAAGCCGCCGGCACCACCGCAGACGGCCACGGTTTTGATATTTTTGCCCAAAAGGGCGGTATGCCGCACCACATTGGCCTGCATCACTTCCTTGAGGCGTTTCAGGAAGGCCTGTTCTTTCATCGCTTTCGGCAGCTGCCCGATCATTCCGCTGCCGACGAGCGGGCTTTGGTTCTCCACGGAGCTAAGCTCGTAGGGGAAACTTTGCCCATCCGTGCTTTTGCGCAAAGCAGACAACACAGCCGATTGCAGGTGCTGCGGAAAGAATACTTCCAGCTTTACTTCCGCGGCCGTGGTACCGGCTTGAGTGCCGACGCCCAGGGAAGCATAGCTCAGCCCATCGCCCTGCCCAAGCGTCCCCGCACCGGCCTCAAACAGTGCCTGCCGGACGCTTTCGCTGTGGGTGGGCGGCAGGAAAACGCTTAATTTTTTCAGTGTTTTGGTCGGTGCCAGGATTTCTGTCTGCTCCAGCTCCAGGCGCTCGCATATTTTAGTGTTCACCCCTTTGTGGTAGACGCTGTCGAGGTTGGTGTGTATAGCGTAAACTGCGATGTTATTCCGGATGGCATTGATCACCACCCGCTCCACGTAATTGCGGCCCGTGAGGCTCTTAAGGCCTTTGAATACTATCGGATGATGCGCTACGATCAGGTTGCAGCCTTTTGCGGCCGCCTCCTCCACAATCGCCTCGGTGGAGTCCAGGCAGCAGAGCACGCCGGATACTTCCTGCTCTGCATCTCCGACGATCAGACCAGCGTTATCATAACCGGCCTGATACACCGGGGGAGCTATTCGTTCCAGGTATTGAATGACTTCTTTTATCTTCATGGGTTTTGCTTTCTGATTTTTTCTTCGATGGAAGTCGTCGAATACCCCTGAATATAGGGTAAAGTTCGGACTTCTCCGCCGTTTTCCTGCACGATCTGTGCACCCACGATTTCTGAAATCTGGTAATCGCCCCCCTTCACCAGCAGGTCGGGCTTCAGCAGGGTGATGAGCTCCAGCGGCGTGTCCTGCGCAAAGCTGACGACGAGGTCGACGCACTGCAGGGAAGCCATTTGCAGCTGCCGCGTCAATTCGTCGTTAATAGGCCGGTGCGGCCCTTTGAGGCGGCTTACGGAGCCGGCATCATTCAGCCCCAGTACGAGGCGGTCGCCCAGCTCGCGGGCCTGTGCCAGATAGACGAGATGGCCGTAGTGCAGCAAGTCGAAGCAGCCGTTAGTAAATACGATGCGCTCCCCGGCGGCCTGCCAGGCGGCGGTTCGTTGGGCGGCAGCATCCCAGCCCTTTATCTTATTCTGAATCGTCTGAAGCATAGGTTGAAGTTACACGCTGACGGCGTCCATTTCCTGTTTCTCTTTGTGGTTGACCGGATGGTAGTCGCGGTTGAGGATAGGCAGCAATACCAGCGCCAGTATTCCGATCAGCACATTGCAGCCAAGCTGAATGGAGAAGAAAGAGATATTGGCCCAGGCAAAACCGTCGTCGCCGCTCACCCCGTACATGGCCAGTGCGGTTTGTGCCAGAAAGTGATAGGTGCCCATCCCGCCCGGCGATGGAATGACCACGCCCCAGCCACCAAATACAAAAACCAGCAGTGCTGCTACCGGCGAGAGGCCGGCGGTAGGCTCGTAGGCAAAAAAGCAAAGGTAGGTCATAGCGTAATACATCAGCCAGATGTTGAGGCTGTGCGCCAGAAAAAGCCATGGCCGGTCGAGTTGGCGTACGGTCTTTATCCCTTCCCAGAAGCCCAGTACCAAGCTCCGTACTTTAGCGTAGAGCTTGGTCTTGCCCAGCGGCTTGCGGAACAGGTACAGCAGGCCCAGCAAGGCGATGCCGCCGCCGGCGGCGAGCAGCATAAGGTTGCCGAGGTTGGCCAGCCGCCCGAGGTCTGCCTTGTCGTTGATAAATTGCCAGATGGTATCAAACTCGATCAGGAAAGCCAGGGATGTGACCAGCAGTATGCTGATGACATCGATGATGCGGTCTACCACAATTGTGCCCATTACCTTCTCAACGGGTATGCGCTCGTACTGCGCCAGGGAAGCGCCACGCACCACCTCGCCCATACGCGGCAGGCCAAGATTAGCAAAATAGCCCAGCACAGTGGTCAGAAATGCATTGATGAAACGCGGCCGGTAGCCCATCGGGCGGATAAGCATATTCCAGCGGATAGCCCGGCTAACGTTGCTGAGGGTGAAAGCGACCAGCACCATGAGGATCCAAAAGTAATTGGCGCCCTTGAAGTCGCTGATGACTTTTTGCAGCAGGCTGCACTCCTCATCCGGTATGCCCTTGATTGCGCACTCCTCCTGAAATGCAGCGTTTTGGCTCTGATAGACCATATAGAGGATACTCAGCCCGATCCCGAGGAAGAGCAAAAACTTAAGGACGTTGATCAAGGTCTTTTTCACAGCTGTATTTTTAAGTGCCGCAAAGATAGCAGACTGTGGAAAAAAGGGAGCAACATCCCGGATAAATGATTGTCTGCCAATTAATCAACGCCAGATTCAGACAATAGATTTTCCACCTGCCCGAGCAGCCACTGCCGTTCTTTGCGCAGGGGGCCCTCCGGCCACTGCGAGCGCACCCGCAGGAAGGCAGCTACCTGAGCACTGTAGCGATAATAGTGCAGCGCAGCCCATGCGGAGAGCGGCAGGCTCAACAGGTAGGCCCAGGCCCAGGGGGCAGGCAGCCAGTAGCTCACGGCCCAGGTTTGCAGGGCATAGCTGACAGGAACTACTAACAAGCCGACAAGTATACGCACCGTAGCCTGGTAACCGATGTAGAGGTCCGCTTTGCGCGCCACCAGGTACGGGATGCTGATGGCCAGCAAATTGTTGACCAGGCCATAGAGGAAAACAGGGGCCAAAATCGCCAGCGCCAGCACCTGCAGGGGCCATAGCTGCCGGGGCCGGGCGAGGGCCAGGTCCTGGCTGCTGCGCGTTTCCAGTTCGGCAAAATACAACTGCAGCCGTTTTTGGAAGGCATCCTGCTCTGCCGGTGCTGTTGCTTTCCAGCGGCGGTAAGCCGAAAGCAACTGCTTAGTACGCCGGAAATGCGCCTCCCCGCTGACGGGGTGGCTGTTGCGCAGCAGGCACTCCATACGCAGCAATTCCTGGTCTTCCGCTTCGTCGGCAGTATCGATAGCCAGCGTACGCACCTGTGCTTCCAGTTCTTTAGCCAGCCGGCGGGTGGTGCCAATAGGGTCCTCCCGGTAGTCTTCTGCGTAATCCCGCACCATGATGGGCTCCCCTGCATTGACCGTCATGCGGCTGCGGAAACGAGGCGCATGATCGTAGGTAAGCCCTACCGGAAGTATGCGGAGCCCGATCTGCCAGTCTTTCGCTGCTTCCGCCCCCAGTGCAATCCGGGCCACCCCGGTCTTAAAAGGGCGCACCCGCCGCTCCATATCACTGCCGCCTTCCGGAGCGATGTACAGGCAGCCGCCGCCGGCCAGGAAGTTGTGGCTTTTGGCAAAAGCTGCCCGGTTATTGATGGGCTTGCCTTTGGTATCCTGTGGCCGCTCCACAGGGATGCAGAAAAAAGTATTGAAAAACCAGTTGCCGAATGGCGTCTGGAACAGGCTGGCATTCGCCAGAAAGTGTACTACCTTGGGGACCCGACACGCGGCATTCAGCGGGTCGAGCAAGGTATTAGGATGATTAGAGACCAATATACTGCTGCCCCGGTAGCGCAAATGCTCCATACCCATTTTCGTGGCCCGCGGGTAGTAGACGCGGAAGGAGATTTTGGTCAGCAATTTCAGGAATTGGTAAATGAGGTAGAGGATTGGGTTCATTTATACTTTAAAGTTGAGTAGATACTGTCGGATATCGTCGTCAAACTGCGCGCTTTCGGAAAAGTGAAAGCGCACTTGCACCGGCACCGCAAAGACCGGCAGCTGATTTTCCTTGATGAACGGATGGTGGATTTGCAGCCGCATGGCATCCTTCTCCGTGGTGAGGATGACTTTCTTGTCGTTCTCCATACGGTCGAAGTTGGCTTTCAACTGGCCCAGGTCATACTTGCTGAAGTAGTGGTGGTCGGCGTACTCCATCGCCTTGATAGTACTGAGGCGCGGGCGCAGGTATTCCAGCAGATAGTCCGTGCGGGCAATAGCGGAGATGAGCAGGGCATCCATGTCCGGATTCATCTGCAGGCGGTACCGGGCATTCAGAATGTAGTACGGCTGCCCGTATTCGTAGTAGGAAAAGTAAAGCCGTTGGTGCGGCAGCGGCTCAATTTCTTCCCGGAAGCGGGCTCTGTCCTCCTCTCCCAGTACCGGCGGGCACTTGGTTACGATGATGATATCAGCCCGCTCGTAGGCAGAACGCCACTCCCGCAGCCGGCCGGAGGGCAGCAGATAATCCCGGGTGAAGGGCCGGCTGTATTCGGTCAGCAGAATATTGAGGCCGGGCTTCACGGAGCGGTGCTGAAAGGCATCGTCAAGCAGCACCGCTTTTACGTCCGGACGCTCCATGACGATTTGCGGTATAGCGAAGGTGCGGCTTTCCGATACGGTGACCATAATTTCCGGAAACTTCCGCTTAAACTGCAGCGGCTCGTCACCCACCTGTTCGGCGTCCATTTCCGGTTTGACTTCCAGGTAGCCTTTGGTTTTGCGGCGGTAGCCCCGGCTAAGGGTAGCGATGTCCATATAATCTTTGAGGAGGCGGATGAGATATTCAATATGTGGAGTCTTTCCGGCACCGCCTACCGATAGGTTGCCAACAGAAATGACCGGCAAGTCGAATTCCACGCCTTTCAGCAACCCCCGGTCGTAAAAGCTATTGCGCAGGCTTACCCCCAGCCCGTACAGCAGGGAGAAAGGGGCGAGCAGGATTTGTACCAGCTTCTGTTGTATCATAGACAGGCAAAAGTAAGGATTTTCTATCTTGCGCGTATGAAGGCAATGATATTCGCTGCAGGACTGGGCACCCGCCTGCGCCCCCTCACAGGCCATAAACCGAAAGCACTGGTAGAGGTAGCCGGCATGCCACTGCTGGAGCTGGCTATACGCCGGCTTAAGCTGTTTGGGTACGACGAGATACTGGTCAATATTCACCATTTTGGGCAGCAGATTATCGACTTTTTGGAGGAACGCCAGCACTTTGGCATCCACATCCGCATCTCGGATGAGCGCAGCGAACTGCTTGATACCGGCGGCGGCCTAAAATACGGCAGGGATTTTTTCGGCAACAGCCCCTTCCTGCTCTACAATACGGATGTACTGAGCGATATCGACCTTGCCGCTCTGCAGGAAGCGCACCGGCGCAGGGGCGGGTTGGCTACGCTTGCCGTGCGTGCCCGGGAGACCTCCCGTTACCTTTTATTTGATGACGAGCTGCAGCTTGCAGGCTGGCGCAATGAAAAAGACGGAGCAGAGCGCTGGTCGCGCAAACCTTCCCAACAGGCCGTACCCCTTGCATTCAGCGGCATACATATGGTGGAGCCCGCACTGTTCGATTACTTCCCGACGGAGAGGCGTGTTTTTTCCATTATCGACACCTACCTTACTGCTGCCCGTTCGGAAGCCATCTACGGCTACCGGCACGATGACGGGCTATGGCTGGATGTAGGCAAAAAGCCGGCCCTGGAACAGGCCGCATCCGTTTTGGAGCGCATCAAAATAGCCCCCGCCCTATGAGCAGCAAGTGGCCCATCGGCACCTTCATCAACATGGCGGCCGTGGCAGCCGGGTCGCTGCTCGGCTTATGGCTGCAACAGCTCTTCCCCGCCCGCCTGGAGGCTATTATCTTTCAGGCGATTGGGCTCGGCACGCTGGTCCTCGGCATCAAAATGGCACTACAGGTCCCGGATGGGCATCTGCTCGGCTTCATCTTTAGCCTGATCCTGGGCGGCATAACGGGGGAACTTATCCACTTCGACGAGGCATTGCAAGGCATGGGCGATCAGCTTAAAGCCGCTTTCCAGGTTTCTGACAGCCGCTTTACGGAAGGGCTCATCACGGCTTTCCTGCTGTACTGCATCGGCTCTATGACCATCGTGGGAGCTATAGAAGAAGGCATTAAGGGCAAACGCGAGCTGCTGCTCATCAAGTCAACCCTCGATGGCATCTCTTCCATTGCCTTCGCTGCGACTTACGGGGTCGGCGTCCTGTTTTCCATACTGCCCATGCTGGTTTTGCAAGGCGGCGTCACGCTGCTCGCCCGGCAGTTGCAGCGTTTTTTCACGCCAGCTATTATTGATCAGCTGGGCGCAGTGGGCGGCGCTCTGATTATCGCTATCAGCATCCGTTTGCTGCAACTCGGCACTGTCAATATCGAAAACCTGCTGCCCGCATTGCTATTTGCGGTTTTGATGAGCTGGGCGCAGGAGCGCTGGCAACGGCGGCGGAAAGCCCGCAGGGCAAACTACTAGACATTTTTCAAAAGGGATTGATTTTTTCAGCCTCCGCACGCCCCCTCCC
>CAJXXJ010000053.1 GCA_913062745.1 uncultured Phaeodactylibacter sp. | reverse complement strand
CTGTGGTCGAAGATATGCATGCCGTTGGCGGCGCCGATGAAGAGGTTGTCGCCGTAGGGGAAGATCGTCTCGATTCCCCATTCCACCTGCAGGGTATTCGCCAGCGCGGGATTGCTTCCGTTGCTCAGTTCAAATACCCGCAGGTAGGCATTGTCAATCACGTAAAGATGCCCTTTGGCGATCGTGAAACGGGCCATTGAGCCGCCGATGCCAGCTTGCTGTTGTTGCTGATCGCTGCTGCTCTCCTGCAATACGAGAGCGTCATCCGAGGAAGCAAAAAACACTTCACCCCGCCAAAAAGAGCCATCAGGGCGCTCAGAGCAGGGCACCTCTACCGTCTCTTCTGTTTCTTCGTAGCCCACGAGATAGCCTTCTGCCTGCAGGCCAAAGCCTTCCTTCAGCAGCGCTTCTTCCACCCGGCCGATAAATTGCGGTGCTTCCGGGTTGCTGATATCAATCGTTATGAGGTCTACGTAACTGTCGGCGTACAGCAGCCCGTTGCTCACTGCCATATCCACGTTGCCGGGTATGGGCAGGAAAACGATTGGCTCGGGCGCAGCCGGGTTGGCGTTGTTGTAAATGTGGATGCCCTTCTCTTTTTCATTAATGAGCAGGTAATCTCCGTAGACATAGATCTTCCCCGGCTCACTGAGCGTGCGCGCCGGCTCAGCCTCTACCGGCTGCCGGAAGTTTTCGCCCTGTACATAGACAGGGTGGAAGGCGATGTAGGTCTGCGTCGCTTCGCATTCATCCTTAAGGCAGGAAGGCAACAGCAGGGATGCGCCTAGCAGCAGGCACAGGGCATTTAAAAGTCGGGAATTACTTTTCATAATTATCATTATGCTTTAAAGGTACAAAAGTTACCCTTTCAGACGGGGGGTATTCCCGGAAGGGTTGGGTGCTTTTGCCTATCTTTGAGAAAAAACCTCGATGGCCCGATTTACCCTAACCCTCATGCTGCTATTGTTCAGCAGCCTCATCGCGTTTGCACAGCTTACCCTGCTGGTGAATGCGGTACCCAACAACACGCCGGCAGATGCCACGATCTACGTAGCCGGCAATTTCAACGGCTGGTCGGAAGGCGACCCGGCTTACGCGCTGGAGCTTCAGGGCGACGGCAGCTACCGCATCACGATAGAACCGGCCGCCGGGCAGCTGGAGTTCAAGTTTACCCGAGGCAGCTGGCAAACCGTAGAAGGCAATGAGAATGGCGGTTTCCGGCCCAACCGCACGCTGAGCTACGACGGCAGCCCCACTACGGCAGAGCTGCAGATACTGAGCTGGGAAGGCGACGGCGGCACTTCCACCGCTGCCGATAATGTCAGCATCATCAGTGAAGATTTTTATATGCCGCAGTTACAGCGCAGCCGGCGCATCTGGGTTTACCTGCCTCCCGATTACGAGAGCAGCAGCAAATCCTACCCGGTACTGTACATGCACGACGGCCAAAACCTGTTTGACGCTGCCAATTCTGCCTTCGGTGAATGGGAAGTAGACGAGACGCTCAACGCGCTGTTTGCTGCCGGCGACCGCGGCGTCATTGTAGTCGGCGTTGATAACGGCGGCGCGCTGCGGCTGGACGAATACTCCCCCTGGGCCAACCCCACATACGGCGGCGGAGAGGGTGCCGCTTACATTGATTTTATCGTGGAGACGCTCAAGCCATACATTGACGAGCAGTACCGCACGCAGCCCGGAGCGGCGCATACCGGCATTATGGGCTCCTCTATGGGCGGGCTCATCAGCCTGTACGCTATACTGCAGTACCCGGAGGTGTTTCACAAAGCCGGAGTGTTTTCCGCTTCGCTTTGGTTTGCGGACGAGATATACGATATGGCGGCGGCTGCCGGCATGACTGAGGGTCACCGCATCTATATGATTGCCGGGCAGGAAGAGGGTAGCGGCGGCTCGCAGGTGGCGGAGATGCTGGAGATGGAAAGCACGCTGCTCGGTGCCGGCTACGGGGAAGGTCAGCTGGCAGTGACTGCCCACGCTGACGGAGAGCATAGCGAGTGGTACTGGCGTCGCGAATTTGGGGATGCCTACGAGTGGTTATTTGGCACCGTAACCAGCAACAGCAACGGGCTGCTACGGAAGCCGAAAGGGCGGGTAAAGGTATACCCGAATCCGGTTAAGGATACGCTGTTTTTAGAGTATAAAGGGAAGGAAAAGAAGGGGGTGGCAGTGGAGCTGTACAACGAAGCGGGAAAGCAGCTGATGCCATTATCGCCCTTGGTACGCCCTGCATTGGATTTGCAAGGCGTATTACCGGGCGTTTATGTGTTGAAAATATACGATGGGCAGCGGCTGATCAGCACAAAGCGCATCGTAAAGCAGTAGCGGGGCCTACTTGTCCTCGCTCTCCTCCATTTCGTAGCCGCCGATGACTTCGTACAGCCCTTTTTCGACGCGCTTTTCGAAGTCTTTGCGGGGAACGGGCATCTTGCGGTTCAGGTTGGGGAACCGGACCGTAACCGTTTTGGAGGTTTCTTTAAGTACTCTGACTTTTATGCTTCTGTCCATGACTTGCAGTCGTTTACGTGAATAAAAAATAGTTCTTTGGCAGCGGGGTTGGGGAAGAGAAGGCTTCGCTGCGAAGCCTTCTCTTGCTGGCCTAAATGTTGATCAGCGTAGCGTTAATATCATGCTGCTTGATGATGCGGTCGGCAAATGCCCGGTGGCCGTGCGGCGTAAACAGGAAAAACTTGCCTTCCTTCATGGATGCCAGCCGGTCGAGCAGCTTCCATTTGGTAATGACATCCTGCTTGTCGTCCGACTTCATCGCAATTTCAAAGTAGCACTTATTACCGCGCATAACAGCGGTGATATCCGGCGTGATGATGGCATCTTCGCCATTTTCTCCGCCTTCGCGCTGTGTGAAAGAAGTCGGGGCTTCCAGTTCCCCTACATTCGCTTTCACTTTGGAGTAGCCTTTGCGCTTGACCCATTCTACCGCTTTGGTAACGATTTCTTCATTTTTCTCAGCCATTGCCTGCTGTTTATTAGGTAGTTAATAAAACGATTATAGTTAGGCGGTTTGGGCTGCCGGGAAGGAGCTTTCGGTAAATTTCTTGCCATCCCATTTTCCGAGCCATTCGATTTCCTTGCCTGCTTTTTCGTATTTGCGGTAAGCAGCAAGGGCAGCCTCTTTGGTTTTGCGATAGATCGTGATATTGTTGGGCACCGACTTTATCGTGAAATAGTACTTGCCTTTGCCCATAGAAAAGTTTTTACGCAATCTCATAATCTTGATTTGGTGAATGAAAAAAGAAAGCCTTTCGGCCCGGGCTGTTCCCGGTTCAGGCTTGCAGCAAACGCACTTTGCGGGCTTCGAGGCCCTTGTCGCTTGCTTCCACTTCAAACGCGACATGGTCGCCCTTGGAGATTTGATCTTCGAGGTTAGTCACATGTACGAAGACGTCTCGTTCCATGTTTTCCGGCTCGATAAAGCCGTATCCCCGTTTGCGGTTGAAGAATTTTACGCGCCCTTTTTTTTGCAGGTCGCCGTCATTCTTGAAATAGTTCAGAACTTTGTTTAACCACATGCTCTTGCTGTTTTATACTGCAGGTTTGATGATTGCGGGATTAAGCACTTCGTAAAGACCAAGTTCTTTGCGGCGCTTAAAGATGCTGCGGGGCAGCTGTATTTGGCAGTGTTGCTCAAGAAAGAGAAGCGTGACATACTTAGAGCTGGTTTCCAGTACCCTTACTTTTCGGGATTTGATTTTTGCCATTTGGGTTAGTACAATTTAATTTTAAAAAAAATCACCTCTAATTCAAAATCAGGTGAACCGAATACCGATATGTAATGTACTATGGGAGAAAATTGCTACGCCTGGTAGCGAAACGAACTTTGCCGCGAAGGGGGTAAACCCGGTTGAGAATCGCTGTCTTTACTGCCATGTCTGTATTGACTATTGTGCGGGAGAATCTCAGATTCCAGCCTTTTACATATCTTTACAATAATAATAACGGTGTCTGTGAACAAATAGTTCAATTTGCCCTGTTTTGCAACGCTTTAGAGAGAAGTTCCAATCATTTTACTTAAAACTGCCCCTGTCGTCCGCCGGCTTATGCTATGGTTCTAATTGTCCTTTTACTGCTGGCTTACAGCGTATCCAGAATCCTCTATCGCATCTGGCGTACCTATCAGTGCCCGCATACTTCCGTCATCACAGATTTCTGGAGGGGGCGGCTTTCGCAGAGCACAGCCGAGTATCAGCATCTTATCAGCCACCTGGGCATTTGCGAGCAGTGCCAGGAAAGGCTGCACCGCCTGCGCAAGGGGCTGCCCATAGAAGACCATCTGATAGAGTAGCGTTTCCGCAAAAAAAAGCAGGAACCCGGCTGCTGCCGAATTCCTGCTAATGGTTGTGCCTGGTATTTCTTCCTAAAATAATCCGGAAATATTCCCCTCGGCATCGATGTCGATCGCATTGGCAGCAGGCTCAGCCGGAAGGCCCGGCATGCGCATCATATTGCCACTGATGGGCACGAGGAAGCCGGCCCCGGCAGCAATTTCGATTTCCCGGATACTGATGCGGAATCCGGAAGGGCGGCCGAGCAGCTTCGGGTCGTCCGAAAGTGACTTCTGAGTTTTGGCGATGCAAACCGGCAATTGTTCCAGCCCCAGTTTGCTGATGCGGCGCAGGTCCTTTTCCGCCTGTGCGCTGTAGTCTACGCCGTCCGCGCCGTAAATGCGGGTTGCAACTGCGTTGATTTTGTCTTTTACGCTATCCTTCCAGTCGTACTGCGGGCGGAATGGGGCCGTTTGGGCATCCGCCAGCTGACTCACCAGTTCTGCCAGTTCGGTGCCGCCTTCTCCGCCCTTCGCCCAAATTTCCGCCAGCGAAACTTTCACGCCCTGTTGCTGGCAGCGCTCCCGGATGAGCTGTATTTCCTCTTCGGTATCCTGCGTAAAGCGGTTGATCGCCACCACCGCCGGCAGCCCAAAGGAGCGGATGTTCTCCAGGTGTTTTTCCAGGTTTTCCAGCCCGCGGCTTACGGCAGCCGGGTTGGGCGCTGAGAGTTCTTTCAGCGACTGGCCGCCGTGGTACTTCAGCGCCCGTACCGTTGCTACGAGGACCACTGCTTTGGGCGAAAGCCCGGCACTCTGGCATTTGATATCCAGAAACTTCTCTGCGCCCAGGTCGGCCCCGAAGCCGGCCTCCGTGACTACATAATCGCTCAGGCTCATACCCATACGGGTGGCGATCACGGTGTTGGTGCCCTGCGCAATATTGGCGAAAGGCCCGCCGTGGATGAGCGCCGGCACGCCCTCTATGGTCTGCACCAGGTTAGGCTTGATGGCGTCCTTCAGCAGCGCAGCCATAGCGCCCTGTGCTTTGAGATCGCGGGCGTACACCGGCTTCTTATCGTAGGTGAAGCCGACGAAGATGTTGCCGAGCCGCGCTTTCAGGTCGGCCGGGTCGTTGCTCAGGCAGAGGATAGCCATGATTTCGGAAGCAGCGGTGATATCAAAGCCGGTTTCGCGGGGCACGCCGTTGGCCGTGCCGCCCAGGCCTACGATGGTATGGCGCAGTGCGCGGTCGTTCATGTCCATTACGCGTTTCCATACCACTGTGCGCGGGTCGATGCCGAGGTTGTTCTTTTTGGCCTGCACGTTGTTGTCGATGAGGGCAGCCAGCAGGTTGTGGGCTTTTTCCACGGCTGAAAAGTCGCCGGTAAAATGCAGGTTGATATCCTCCATGGGCAGCACCTGCGAATAGCCGCCGCCGGTAGCACCGCCCTTAATGCCGAAAACCGGCCCGAGGGAGGGCTCCCGCAGCACTACGCTTACTTTTTTGCCAATTTTGTGCAGGCCCTGCGCCAGCCCGATCGACATCGTGGTCTTGCCTTCGCCCGCCGGGGTGGGGGAGATAGCGGTCACGAGAATGAGTTTACTCTGTTTGGCTTTATCCTTATCGATGAGGGAAAGGGGGAGTTTTGCCTTGTAGTGGCCGTAGGGCTCGAGCTGATCGTCAGACAGGCCAAGTTTCTCGGCAATAGCGCTGATTCTCTGCAGCTTCGCCTGCTGCGCGATTTGAATGTCAGTATTCATTGGTTGGTTTCGTATTGGTTCGGACAATAATTCGGAGCGGGAAGTTACTAAAAAGGAGGCATTCCCCGGCTATTACTCCGCTCCGCTGCCGGTCGGCTTGCTGGCCTCAGAGGTATAGATGCGGCGCTGCGGTATGGCAATACTGACCCGCGGCTCCCGCTCAAAGCGCTGCAGCAGCGCTTCCATATAATCGCAGCCCATGGCGAAAGCATCAGCGTCATTCTTTGCCCACAGGTAAGCGCGCAGCCGGTAGCCGTTTTCTTCCAGGCCTACTACCCGTACCCGCACCAAAGGTGCTCCTTCCGCTATATCCTCTTCACTGCGCCATTCAATAAGATTGGGGTGCTGCTCGCCTTCTTCCTGCATGATGCGCCGGGCGGCCTGCAGGTCGGAGTTGTAGGTGATCAGCGGTTCTATCCATTTGCAGATTTTGTCTTCCCCGAAGTCAGAGTTGACCAGCACCTCGTCGCTGATTACCGAGTTGGGGATGAGGATGCGGCGGTTTTCAAAATCACGGATGACAACATGCCGCAGGGTGATGTCCTCTACAATGCCCTTCATGCCCGACTGAAAGCGCAGGCGGTCATTGACCCGGAAGGGCTTGAAGATGATGATAAAAACACCGCTGATGATATTGGATAAAGCGTGCTGGGAGGCGAAGCCTACTGCTACAGCCAGGATACCGGCACCAGCCAGCAGCGAATTGGCAATGGCGCGCAGGTTGGGCAGCGTGTACACCGCCCAGCCGATGCCCAATACATAGATAAGCCCCATCAGCGCGTGCCGCAGGAACACGTAGTTGGTCGGGTCGTTGCGCATGACCAGGGTGGATCGCTGCAGGAAGCGCCGGAAAAACCAATTGACGGTCAGTGCGGTAACGATGGTGCCCGCTACGATCGCCAGGAAGAGTCCGATATGCGTGTATTTCTCCATTTAGCGGATCATGATTTCATCCAGCAGCGCCTTGTCGTCGTCCAGCGAGCGGAACAGGCGGGTGCGGAACTTATTCTTGGTATTGAACAGCGTGCTCGACATTTTGTCGATAGCAATCATGGACAGCACGGTCTGAATATAGGCATCCACCAGGTCATCCAGGCCTACGCCCAGTTTGTTGAAGTCGCGGCGGTCCATCAGCATCAGGCGGTTCGTGTCGGAGCCCCAGCTGTTGTCGCCCTCTTTGATAGACAGGTTGGTGCCCAGCATTTCCCAGCTGTTGGTGCCGTCCTCGATGTGGTCGGCCAGCGGCTTGGCTGCCCGGCGGGCGTAGATGCTCAGTGGGCGGATACCCTCCGGCGTATAGCTGACCATCATGCGCAGGTCGGCCACGTAGGTATTGCCCTTTGAGCTTGGCACCGTACCGATGTGGTAAAGCCGCCCTTTGCTGCTCGTGGAGCTCCAGTTGTAATTGCCGATCAGCGACTGCACGATGAAGCGCTCGTAGAAGAACTCCATTTTCATAAAGTCTTCCAGCTCCTGATCATTTACGATGGTGAAGACGCCCTGCCCGGCATTGCTGTAGGGGTTTTTGACCACCGCCTGCCCGCCGAGGGAGCGCACCCATATGGGGACCTGTTCGCGGCCCACGTCCCAAATGGTTTCCGGTGTCAGGATTTCAAGGCCGCTGCCTTCCAGCTCGGAGTTGAAGATGTCGTAGGCTTTGGAGGCCAGCATTTTATTACGGCCGCCAGCCAGGCAGGCTATGATAGGGTTGAAAATCTGCGTGCGGCTCTCTACCGGCAGCCGCGTCCACGGGCTTTGGGTCAGGTAGCGGAACGCAGCCCGTATCTTGTGCCATTCGCCGTCTGCGCCCAGCACATAGACGATACCGTCCTTGATGCGCACGGCCGGGTCGGTATCGTTTTTGTAATACGACACATAGTGTACCGGCTCGCTGAACACATCAGCCATAGCGCGGGCGTAGCCGGAGGCTTCCATGGGGTTCTTATCGTAAATCACCGCCAGTTCCCCCTGCGGCACCCGTTTGCCTTTCATCAGCGGCTTGATGGTGCGCTCCATGAGGGTACGGTAGCCGCCCTGCTCTTTGTTATCATCGAGCAGCGGCATGGATTTTTGCCCGGAAGGGCAGGAGTTGTTCTCGATGACGACCATCTGCCGCTTGCCCCGTTCATTGGTGACGTGCATGAGGTCTGCTCCGGCCCAAACGAAGTGTTTGGGCTTGTATTTGAGCAGTTCGCGCAGCCGTTCCGGGCGTACCATAGGGTGGAGGTGGCAGTAGCGTTTGATAATCCTTTCCTGGTCGAGGTGCAGAAAAAAGGAAATCATCGGGTGTATAGTCGCGTTGAGCGCTTTGGCGTACCAGTGGTCGGCGGGTTCAAATTCGCCAGGTTGAATCAGTTTCGCTTTCATGAATTGTGCTTTAGCGGTGGAAAGGTAGGAATTCTCCCCATTTGCGCAAGTTAGCGGTTCATTAATTTTGGGTTATACTATAAAATAGCTTTTACCGGCAGGCGGGGCCCTTCGTGCAGCCCCATCATCGCATTGAACAGCGCAATTTGCTGAAAGTGCACCAGGTCTGCAATCCGTATGCGGGATTCCTGCAATTGATTTTGTTGCAGCAGCCGTGCCCGGCGGGTACCGGGAAGCATCGGGGTGGCCGGCGTATGCCAGGCTGCCCCGTCCCAGAGAGCCACATTGGCGTAGGAGGTATCGGTGATATAGCCGTTGCGGACCATCAGGATATCATCGGCATCGCCCCGTGCGGCAAAGAGGGCTTCAATGGCACGGCGGTCGGCATACTTGCAGGAATAGTCGATATGGCCCGCTTCCATCAGCCGGAGGTGCCGGACCGGGCGGATTCGGTAGGGCAGGAATTCCGTCTGTTGCAGCTGCCCGTTGTAGAGCAGCCGGCATTTGTACCGGCCTGCCCGGGCGTGTTCCGGTACCCGGATTTGGCTGAGCGGGAAGGAGAGGCCGCCACCGAGTTGCTGCAGGCTGTCCCGCATACGCGCTTCGTGCCACGGCAATGCCTGCAGCTGACCGTCCTGGCAACAGATGGTTTCCAGCAGCAGCTTCATGGGGTGGGCACGGCTTGGGCGGCGAAGGGCAGGTAAGCTTTGCGGATCATCTCTTCGTACTCTTCTTCCATGCGGCTGCGCGCGGTGATGCCGCCACCGCTGCGGAAAACGAGCCCGTCTGCCTGTTCTTCAATAAACCGGATCATCACGCCGCTGTCGAGCCGCTGCCCGTCAAACAGGCCGCAGACGCCGGTGTAGTAGCCCCGGCTCTGCCCTTCGGCGGCCTGAATAATTTCCACTGTTTTGCGCTTAGGCGCCCCGCTGATGGAGCCGGCCGGCAGCAGCTGGAACAGGAGGTCGCCAATTTGCCGTTCCCACTGCGGCGGCAGCTGTCCGCTGATTTCCGAGCTGCTCTGCAGCAGCTGGCCCTGATGGGTGGGGATGGACTCGAGGTAGCGGTAGCGGGCCACTTTGACGCCTGTGGCTACCCGGCTCAGGTCGTTGCGGATCAGGTCTACGATGGTAGCGTGCTCCGCCCGTTCCTTTTCGTTCGCCAGCAGTTGTTCGCGGGCAGCGGGCAGGCTCGCGTCTATCGTACCTTTCATCGGGAAGGAAGCGATGCGCCCCTGCGGAGAGACCGTCACGAATGTTTCCGGCGAGAAGCAGGTGAAGGTGTTCTTTAGCCAGATCCGGTAGCGTGCCCGGCTGCGCAGGAATATTTCCCGCAGGCTGAGGTTTGTTTCTACCGGCGTTGGGAAAGCCAGATTCAGCAAATAGGAATTGCCGGCACGGATGCCAGCCTGTACGTGTTGGAAGGCAGTGGCGTAATTGTGCAGGGGCATCGGGCAGCGCTCGAAGTGCACCGGCTTATGCCCGGCTGTTCCGCTGGCGTTGGACTGCCCGTTGATATCGTACATCAGCTGCCCGGGGGAAAGCTCGCTTAGCCGTTGTACGATAGGCCGCTGCAGTTCAAAGTCGATAAGGAAGAGGAAAGGGACGCCGTTTGCCCCCCACTCGTTCATCCGGTTTATGGCTTGGCCCCGGCTGAGAGTCTGCTGCATGCTTTGCATTTAAGTTTTGGAACAACAACACAAGTAACGCTACAGAAGGCGCAGAGTTTTGTGCAATTTAGTAGCCGCGGGCATCATCATCCGGATTGCGGGGGTCGCCCGCTGCGCGGAGCAGCCCGTCTTCCTCCCGGTGGATGGCTTTGATGACGGCCATGCGTTCAATTTCGCGGAACTGATGGCCCATGCCCCGCAGCGCCTGCACGGTACTGTCGGGCAGTGCACCGGCCTCCATCAGTATCTCATCCGGCAGCCACTGATGGTGGAAGCGGCCGGCATTGACGGCATCCTCCAGGCTCATGCCGAATTCGGCGACATTCAGGAAGACCTGGTACACGGCGGTAATGATGGTGGAGCCGCCCGGCGCGCCCAGCACCATATAGAGCTGATCGTTGCTTTCTATAATGGTAGGCGTCATAGAGCTGAGCATGCGTTTACCGGGTGCTATGGCATTGGCTTCGGAGCCCAGCAGCCCGAACTGATTCGGCACGCCCGGCTTGGCGCTGAAGTCGTCCATCTCATTGTTCAGGAAAAAGCCGCCGCTGCGCACCCATATTTTGCAGCCATAGTTGGAGTTCAGGGTGGTAGTGACGGAAACCGCCTGCCCGTCGGCATCCACAATCGAAGTGTGGGTGGTTTCGAAGCTTTCCTTCAGTACCCGGAAGGCGCCGGCTGCCACCTGATCGCTGTTGCTGGCCTGGCCGGGCTGAAAGGTTTCCATACGGCTGGCCAGATAATCTTCGCTGATCAGGGAGTCGACCGGCACCTCGTAAAAATCGCTATCGCCCAAATAGCGGGCCCGGTCGGCATAAGCGCGGCGCTCTGCTTCCACCATTAGGTGCACGGCAGCCGGGCTGTGAAATTCGTATTCTTTCAGGTGGAACGGCTCGATCATGCCCAGCATTTGCGAAAGCGCGACCCCGCCGCTGGAGGAAGGCGGCATACCAATGATGCGGTAGTTGTGATAATTGAACAGCACCGGCGCGCGCCAGGCGGGCTCGTATTCTGCGAGGTCCTCTGCGGTGATCAGGCCGCCCTTGTCTTTCATCTCCATCGTGATCGCCCGGGCCGTGGCGCCTTCGTAGAACCCGTTCTTCCCGTACTGCTGTATGGCCCGCAGAGTATTGGCCAGCTCCGGCTGTTTGAGCAGGTATCCGGCGTAGAAGCTGTCGCGGATGAAGGGGTTGGGCGTTTCGTTGAACTCCCGGAATTCTTCCTGGAAGCGGTTGAGGCGATCGGCTTCGGTCTGCGAAATATTAAAGCCCTCCGCGGCGTACCGGATAGCCGGGCCAAGCAGCGCTTTCCAGTCCTTTAGCTGGCTGTACTTATCGTAAGCGGCCTGCATGCCGGCTACGGTGCCGGGCACGCCAGCGGCTAGTGCTCCGCGCCGGCTCAGCCCTTCGATAACCTGCCCGCTGCTGTCGAGGTACATATCGCGCCCGGCGGCGAGAGGTGCGCGTTCCCGGTAGTCGAGCGCATCCG
>CAJXXJ010000052.1 GCA_913062745.1 uncultured Phaeodactylibacter sp. | reverse complement strand
AGGGTTGGGATTAAGCAGTATCCGGGAAATATCCGGTGGGGGTGCCGTACTGAATGCCATCCGCGTACTCGAAAATGGCCCGGCCTGCATGCTCAAGTTCCCTAAAGCGGAAACGGGCGGCGGGAGTATTTGGGACTATGCTGCTACGGCTTGCATTTTTTAGGAAGCAGGCCGGCCAGCCACAAATTTCCACGGAGGACAGTTGGATTTGAACCGGAGAGATAGCACGTTTATGAATCATAAGGGGGTTTTGTACCTTAATTGGTGAGCAGTATGACAAAGAAGGAAATTTGCGGAATTCGGTTATGAAGTCATGCCCGGAAACTCCCTGAAGGATTGCAAAACGCAGTTTGCCAACACAGGGCAGGAAGCAATCGGGTTTAGGTTTTGCGAATGCATTCATGTGGAGGGGAACTCCCTGGAGGATTGTCTGGGGGAATTTGAAGCTGAAAAGTAAACTGTTCCAAGATACATCAGCAGGTGCTTTCCAACTCCTGCCAATTCCCTATCTTCCCGCTAAAAAAAATGAGCCACCGCCTTCTTTGCCTGTTCCTGCTATGCTTCCCTGCTTTCGTATTTACCCAAAGCCGTACCGCCATCGGCACGCCCGGCCCGGACTACTGGCAGAACCGGGCAGATTACGACATCTCGGTAGCGCTTGATACGGCAGCGCACCTCATCAGCGGTATTGTCAATATCACTTACACGAATAACAGCCCTTACGAGCTGCCCTATCTATGGATGCACCTGGACCAGAATAAATACCGGCCGGACAGCCGGGGCGAGCAGGTCAGCCCGGCGGGCAGCCGGCACGACGGTAGCCTGACCGAAGGCATGAAGGTTGGCAGCGTCACCGTAGACGGGCAGCCGGTGGAGTACGTCATTACGGATACGCGCCTGCAGCTACAGCTCCGCCTGCCGCTGCTGCCCGGAAATCAGGTGGAAATAGCCATGAACTACAGCTTTCAGGTGCCCGAAATGGGCGCTGACCGCATGGGGCGCATGGAAACGGAGGGCGGCTGGATTTACGAAATTGCCCAATGGTACCCGCGCATGGCCGTACTCGATGAAGCAGAAGGCTGGAATACCCGCCCCTACCTCGGCCCGGGGGAGTTCTACTGCGAGTACGGTGATTTTGAATACAGCATCACGGTCCCGGCAGGCTTCGTAGTGGCCGGCTCCGGGCAGCTGCAAAATCCAAAGGAGGTACTGAGCCGTACCCTACTCAAGCGGCTAGATGCTGCCGCAAAAAGCGATACCGCACAATTCCTCATCGGCCCGGGCGAAAGCGCTGCGGAGCTGTTGCCCGGAACAGAGGGCACGCAGCGCTGGAATTTCCGGATGGAAAACAGCCGGGATGTAGCCTGGGCCTGTTCTCCGGCCTTTCTCTGGGACGCCGCCCGGGCAGAGCTGCCGAGCGGCAGATCGGTGCTGGTACAATCCTTCTATCCGCCGGAAAGCCTGCCGGGCTGGAGCCGCGCCACCGCCTACGCCATTGCTTCTATCGAGCACTACTCGCAGCAGTGGTTCGAATATCCCTATCAGAGTCTGAGCAATGTAGCTGGTATTGTAGGCGGCATGGAGTACCCGGGCCTGCACTTCACGGGCTTCCAGAAGTCCGGCAATGGCCTGTGGGTGACGCTCGACCACGAGGTGGCACACAACTGGTTCCCGATGATCGTGGGCAGCAACGAGCGCCGCTACGCCTGGATGGACGAAAGCTTTGTGACCTTCATGGGCTACTACGCTGCGGAGGCCTTTAAAGAGGATGACTTCCAATCTTACATTTCCAATCCGCAGATGATGATGCGCCGTTTTATGGAGGCCGGGCTGCAGCCGGTGATGTCGGCACCGCGGGATATTGACGCCGGCTTCAGCGATGTGGTGTATTTTAAGCCGGCCATTGCGCTGTACCTGCTGCGGGAATATGTGCTGGAGCCGGAGCGCTTTGATTATGCGTTTCGGAATTACATCGAGTCCTGGGCGTACAAGCACCCGCAGCCGGAGGACTTTTTCCGGGCTATGGAGAATGGGAGCGGGCAGGAGCTGGACTGGTTTTGGCAATCCTGGTTTTACGAAAGTGAGGACCTGGACCAGTCGATCGGCAGCGCTACCCAATCCGAAGACGGGCGCTTGCGGCTCACGCTGGAGAACCGCCTGGGGATGCCGATGCCGGTGGTGCTGGAGGCTGTTTACGAAGACGGTACTACGGAGCGTTTCCGATTCCCGGCAGATATCTGGGCGAAGGGCAGCACCTTTCGTACCCAGCTTTCGCTAAAAAAACCGGTGCAAAGCCTGCGCATTGACCCGGATGGCCTGCTGCCGGATACGGAGCGGCGGAATAATGTTTGGGTGTTTTGATCAGCCGTGATTGGAGTTGGGCAGCAGTTTTTCCTTCGCCTGGCATTGCATGCAGCAATCGAACCCTTGCAATGTTAAATTTTAATGAACTATTTGTAGGGTTCATACAAATATAATATATTAGCAACTGTAATGCGCAATACACAAAAAAAGTAGCTACGAATCATGAACCCAACAGCGCGATCCTTAAAACCCGTTGCTCGAAAAATTACAAAACACCGGAGCAACCCAAAACCGATTCAAAATGAAAAGGACAACATTGTACCTTCTTCTCTTCTCTTCTCTTCTCTTCTCTTCTCTTCTCTAGTCATTTGGTGATGGCACAAAACTGTACCGATTACCATTTGTGCTTCGACAAGAGAGTGGACACCAATGGCGATACAATAGTAGATGTGCTGCTGATTGACCCGCCGGATTCAGTCGGATTGTTCAGAACGACTGTGGAAATGTCTGCGGAAGCTTTTGATGTGAATACTTTCGACATTGATACTATCTTTTTAGAAGATAGCCCTACGTACTCGGAAGGTGGGACGACAGACCAACTAACTACCAGTGATTTTTATTTCTTTGATCCGAGGTCGACAACACTAGATACAGTAAAACTCTACTCTTTTTCAGTAGATGGGCCTCCTGGTGAGTGTATTGATCTTTCTTTTGGGTTAATATCATCAGGGGTATTTCAAAACGGAGCGTTAATAGACTGTTTTCCCGACACGAACGCCCTCAAAAGTTGTATCACCAGTATTTGTATTCCAAGTGTAAATATGACTGGAGTAGTTGAAACACTCGTCGACTGCCGGGACTCTGTGGCTAATGATTTTGGCATGAGAGATGTAATTGTTTCTGTTTTTCAGGACTTCAGCTCTAGTCTTTACGATAGTGACCGGACTACAAGTCAAGGAAATTTCAGTATCATAGCAGACCCTGGACATGATTATGTATTCACTCCGACTATTGATACCTCCAGGTATGTCGATACTTGTGGGGTCACGGAGGCAGATATATTGCGGATACTAGAACATTTATCTGGTGTTGACCCCTTTGATTTCCCGTACGAATATATTGCTGCAAATACTGATCAACGGGATAGTACTGTCAACACTTTCGATGTAATTAGGATTATTAATACGCTACTTGGTAATTCCATCCCATCAGGCGAACCTTGTGATACAATTGGCTCTACTGTAGTATGCGATTCCATACCTGCCTATCTAGGCTGGGAAATAATTCCTACTGAAAGGTATCTTGACCTTGATGATAATCTTCCTCTTGACACCTTGGAAATACTCAGTGTAGGGAATAGTGATACTTTATACAATGTAACTGTGGACCCCACTTTAGCATTTACAGGAATTAAACGTGGTGACGTCAACTTAACCTGTACAGAATGCTACCGGTCTGGAGGAGGTGGCCCTGGTGGGCAAAGAAACTTTGAAGAAGCTTCGGAAGTTGAAGTGCTGACTATCCATTTCCCGCTTTACCCTGCAATAAATGAAATAATTGAGGTGCCTGTATACGCGTCAGACTTTTCAGGGGAGGCTGTTTTAGGTTTACATCTGTGGGCAAACCCTTCTTATTTAACATTTGACAGCGCTATTCCTTCCGATTACTTACCTGATGAACGGTATTTCCATTCAAGGAAATACGATGATGGCCGCTTAAGCATAATATGGTTCAATATGATGGAGGAAGGTGCTTTTGTTGAAAGCAACAAACCGCTATTCTACCTCAGAATGAAAGTACTTGCTTTGCCTGGCCAATGGGGTAATGTGGTTGCTTTGCAAAACCTTCCGGGACGTAATGTAATTTATTCTCGGGAAGCACCGGCGGGGCAGTCAATTGTGCTGAACCATCACAGTGGGGGTGGTTTTGGAAGAGGCGAAATTGGGCAGATGTTAAGTATTGTAGAAAACCCTTTCCAAGATGGACTGCGTTTTACTGTAACTTCAGGTGTAGAGAAAACTGCAATAACAGAAGTGCTAAACATAAACGGTAAGCGCTTACTGCAAAATACAATACACTTACAACCTGGAAAGAACGATGTTATGTTGGAAGATGCCGCTAGATTAGCACCGGGTACTTATATCCTGCGTGTCGTAGGTTCAGACGGCAGCCGGTCAGCAGAAAAAGTAATTAAGCAATAAGGTTGTACTCTTCTTTGAAGCCTAATTCAAAGCCAAGCCTGGTGATTCACGATCAGGCTTGGCTTATTTTGGATCACTATACTTCACAATCTCATGAATCAAGTCAGCTTTCTTTGGGTTGTTTCTCTCTTGCTGTGCTATTGCCCATTTCTCGCAGTTACTCTGCAAGCACAAGAGGTTTTAGTTAAATATACTATTGATGCTACTGGTACAGATAGCAGAGTTGGTGTTCTTGACCCATCTGAATGTACCTTTACTGTCTTGGACAGCTCGCTTGCAAGCATGTTATTAGATCCATATTTTAGCTATACCCCTTCAGGGGAGTTATATGTAATAGACAATGATACCGGAGACTTTTATTCTATCAATTCAACCAACGGTGATTTAACTTTTGTGGGGTCATTTTACACAAACTTTGCCGAAATTCAGTTTGTTAATGACTCCATTTTTTATGCGTACAGGTTGATTGGGGATGCTGGCCCAATTGGTATCGGGAACGTCAATACCGGAGAGACCGAAATTGTAAGCCCGGCGGAGGCGTCTCAAGTCGGATGGGGGTTTGGTTTGACGATAAGAAATGATAGCCTGTATTACGGCAATGTGGCAGGGATCAACTACCTGGATAGAGATAACTTTGACAATAGTGCGCAAGTCATTGCTGTAGATCCCATAGAAGAAGGTGTTATAGACGATATGGTGACCCTGCAATTGTCCTGCGACAGCACTATTACTTATGGTTTTAGGTGGTCTATTCTAGACAACCGTTTTTTAATGGATGTTATAGACTTCGAAAATCAGCAGAGGATAGATATTGGCTGCGAACTGCCGCACCGTGTTTTGTCTACTGCATCCATCTTAGAACTCACCCCACCCCCCTGCGCCCTCATCCTCGACCCTGACCAGGACGACAGTACGGCCCCCCTGCTTTCTTACGCTGCCGATACGGCCTGCTCCCCCGGCGCACTGCCGGTAGTGGACGCTGATGCCGTCATCGATTCTGAGCTGGGCTATGTAGACTCCATCCGCGTATTGCTCAGCGGTACTTTAGACGGCACAGCCGAGTCGCTATCCTTTCTGGGGGCAGACAGCATTGAGGCGGGGGGCGGCGGCCCGGCGCTGCTGCTGAGCGCGCCCCTGCGCCCGAGCCTGCAAGCCTGGGAGCAAGCCCTGCAGGCGCTGCGCTATACCAATACCGCTATGCCCCCGCAGCCCGGCGAGCGGCAGGTGCGATTCATCGCCTACGCCGCCAATAATGTGTCAGATACGGCAGTAGCTTATTTGCCAATATTCAGCAGTACGCCCAGTGCAGGAGAAGACGGCAGCCTGTCGTTATGCCCGGATGCCCCGGCCACAGATTTGTTTGCAGCTCTGAGCGGCAGCCCTGCCCCCGGCGGGCAGTGGCAGCCGGGCAGCGGGGTATTCGACCCGGCCACAGACGCCCCCGGCACCTACCTTTACCTACAAGACAGCCCCGGCTGCCCGGCGGATACGGCTGCGGTCACGGTCGAAATAGCAGCGCCGCCCGCCTTTAGCCTGGGCGCAGATACGGTGCTCTGCCCCGGCGGCAGCCTGCTTTTGCAAGCCCCCGGCGGGCTGCAAAACTACCTGTGGAGCGACGGCAGCAGCGGCAGCAGCCTTCTGGCGGAAAGCCCCGGCATTTACTGGCTGCAAGCATCCAATACGGCGGGCTGCACGGCTGCCGACACTATAGAGGTCAGCTTTTCTGATTTTTCGGGCGTAAGCCTGCAAGCCAGCCCGGCGCTCTGCCGGGGCGGCAGCAGCGGCAGCATACTGGCCATCCCGCAGGGCGGGCTGCCCCCCTACAGCTACAGCTGGTCGGGCGGCCCAGCCGGCAACCCGCTCAGCGGCCTGCCGGCGGGCACTTACAGCCTCACAGTGACGGATGCAGCAGGCTGCACGCAGGCCGCTACTGCCGAGGTTACGGAGCCGGAAGAGCCGCTGCTGTTTGAAGAAAACCTGCAGCTGTGCAGCGGGGAAGCCTTTATCTGGCAGGGGCAGGAGTATACGTCGGATACGCTGCTCAGCGCCCTCTACACTACTGCGGCGGGCTGCGACTCTGCCTATCAGCTGCAGCTTTTTTTTGCGGACTCCGTACGGATAGAAGAAGAAGCCACCGCCTGCGAGGGCGAGCCCTACAGCTGGGAGGGGCTGCAGCTGGGACAGGATACCACCATCTGCATTAGCTACACGAGCAGCAGCGGCTGCGACTCCACGCGCTGCCTGTCGCTGAGCGTGCTGCCTGCCCCGGATGCTGGCCTTCCGGACAGCCTGCTGCTGTGCGAAGGCAGCACGGCGGTGCTGGAAGCCGGGCCTGCCGCCGCCTACGCCTGGCCGGATGGCTCGCAGGGCAGCAGCCTGGAAGTCAGCGCTCCGGGCACCTACAGCGTAACGGTAACCGGCAGCAACGGCTGCACCGCCGCCGGCTCTTCCGAAGTGCTCTTAGCGCCTCCCCTCAGCGCTGCTTTCAGCCTGCTGCCGCCGCGCTGCGCCGGGGAGGAGAGCGGCGAAATCGCTGTAGCCAGCGTGGAAGGCGGCACGCCGCCGTATGCGTACGCGCTGTCGGGCAGTGCTCCGCAGCCCGGCCCTGCCTTTGACGGCTTGCCTGCGGGCAGCTATGAGCTGAGCATAACCGGCTCAGGCGGCTGCCGCCTCGATACGGCACTGGTGCTGCCGGCTCCTGCGCCGGTTGCCGTGGATGCCGGCCCGGCGCAGTCTGTCGTGCAGGGGGGCTCCGTAGCCTTGCAGGGCAGTACCAACCTGTCGATGCCGCTGGTGCAGTGGTCGCCTCCGGAAGGCTTGTCCTGCGATACCTGCCTGCTCACCCAGGCCAGCCCTTTGCAGACCCAGCTCTACCAGCTGGAAATTACAGACAGCCTGGGCTGCAGCGCCACCGATGATGTGCTGGTGACGGTAGAGGAGCAGCGAGGTTTTGCCATGCCCAATGCCTTTTCGCCCAACGGGGACGGGCGCAATGATGCCTTTGGCCCGGTCTTCGGCCTGCAGGAGCTGCGGGTGCGCCGTTTCATGGTCTTCAACCGCTGGGGTGCCCTGCTGCACGAACGGGAAGATTTGCCCATCACCGACCCGCGCCTGCCGTGGGACGGCACTTTCCGCGGGCAGGCGGCTCCAATTGAGGTGTACGCCTACTACATCGAAGTGGAATGGCCGGACGGCAGGGTAGAGCAGGCGAAGGGGGATGTGAGTTTATTGCGGTAACTAATAAGGCCCGATCAGCAACACTGATCGGGCCTTATTACAGTCGGGCGGAAAAAATCAATTACTTAATAAACCGCAGATTGAACGGATACTCGTAGTATTCTCCCTCGTTAGCCCGGATAGCGGCGATGATGGCGAAAATCAGCCCCACCAGCCCCAGGATAAACAGCAGAAAGAAACCGACGATCACGAAAATAAGAATGGCACTGATCACCAGGCCTATGGTCAGGGTGATTTGAAAGTTCAGTGCTTCCTTGCCGTGGTAATCCACGTAGGAGGAGCGGTCTTTATAAACCAGCCAGATGACAAGTGGTGCGATCAAGTTGCCGAACGGAATGACGAGCCCGGCGATAAAGCCAAGGTGCGTAAAGGTCGCCCACATTTTTTCGTCTTTGTCAGGAATGTGGTCGTGCTCATCCGTCATCGGTGCATCTAATGGGTCCATGTTGTAAATATAAAGTTGTGAATCAATACTTTGCTAAGGTAGGCATTCTGCATCAGGTATGCCAGTTCCATAGATGAAGCCGGACAGGATTTCGATGAAAGCACTACAGCGATTCCCAAAAGGCCCAGCAATGCGTCAGTACTTCCTTCGGCGCTTCCGTCTGCGGATAATGCCCGATGCGGGGCAGGCGGACGAGGTCGGCACCCCGCTGTACCACTTCTTCGTAGCGCCGGGCGGCGTGGCTGCCGCTGATCGGATCTGCTTCCCCCACAATAAAGCGCACCATGACGGGTGGCTGCACCAGTGCTTTGACCCACCGCTCGCGCTGCTGCACCCGCTCCTCCATGTAGCGGATCAGTTTGTGGAAAACCTGGCGCCCGTTGTTATAATTGATGAGCGACCACCATTCATCAATTCCGTGCGGCTTGGGCGGGCTGTCGGGCCCGAAAATCTTTTCAAAGTTAACCCGCAGGCTGCGGCGGCTTAGAAAAGGAGTGAGGTAAGGGCCCAGCGGGCTGAGCAGCAGTTGCTGAATCGGCCGGGGCCGGTGCGTCTCCGGGAAGAGGCCGCCGTTGAGCAGAATGACAGACTGCAGGCGAAGGGCTTCGTCCCGCTCCCGCTCCCGCGCCAGCAGCTCCTGCGCCACCGTATCGCCATAATCATGTGCCAGCACATGGTACTTGTATACGCCCTTGGCAGCCAGCAGCGCCTCTACCAGGTCCGCCTGTTCCTCAATGTGGTAGTCCTGCCCGGCCGGCTTGTCGGAATAGCCAAAGCCCAGAAAATCCGGCGCAATCAGGTGGAAGCGCAGCGAGAGCTCCTCCCACAGCAAGTGCCAGTCCCAGGAAGCAGTGGGAAAGCCGTGCAGCAGCACCAGCACCTCGCCGCTGCCGTGCTGCGAAGGTTTTTCCTGGTAAAAAATCTGATGGTCCTTATGGCGGTAGTAGTAGCCGGTTTCGTACCAGTCCTTGAGGGTCATAATCAATCACTTTTCAGAAATCCCTTGCAGAACCCTGGCGGGCTGCTCCGCTAATTTACACCAAAAGCGCTGAAACAGGCCCTACTGAGCAGAGCTTTCGTGCGCCCGGCTGAGGCCTTCTTTTGCTCGCCGGATCAGTACGGCCAGTTGCGAGGCTGGTGCTTCTGAACCTTCGGCGACGGTAAGAATCCACCGGCAAGCCTCCGGAGAGAGCCGCCCGGGCGGCAGGTCCTGCAAAAAATGCACAGCCTGCTGCCGCTGACCTGCGTAGTAGGCGGCCTGAGCGCGGTGCAGGGGCTGTTCAATGCGGCGAAAGGCCCATAATTGCCATAACCGTTGCCCGTCATTATCGGCTACCTGCCCGCCGTAGACCGGAATGGTCCTGGCCGAGGGCAGCAAATTGAGCACTAAATCGACTATGGCGGCCGCAAAAAAGACAATGGCTGCTGCCTGCCAGGCGTCAGCAAGGTGGGCCTGACGGGCAATCAGCAGCAGTACCCCAGCGGTAAGCAAGGTAGACAGCACACCACCGGCGATGATACAGTATCGGTAAGCATAGCGCCGTGCCGGCCTGTCGTACCGGGTAAGGCCCCGGCCAAACCCTTTCCATAAACTGGGCTGGTAAAATAAAGTGAGGCGCCCGGCTCTGAACCGAAACGCCCCTTCTTTTTTGCCATAGGAGTTGATGTACACTTCCACCTTATCGGACGGGCTGAGCCACAGCGCAGGCAGCGCGTGCCCCAGCTCGTGAACGAGGGTAGTCAGGCTCTGAATGAGCGGATAAGCCAACAGCAATAGCAGATACAGGCCGGCCGCTGACATGGCCTACTCCTCGTCTTCTTCCTGCAGGTAGACGTCCACTGCGATGTCCTGCCCGGTGGATTGGTTTTTGCCGAGGCGGAACTCCACCCGGTCGCCCACCAGCAGGTCGTTGTAGTCGCAGTTCTGTACCTCGGAATGGTGGAAGAACAGGTTGTTGGGCGGATAGGCGATAAAGCCAAAGCCCTCCTTCAGCGACAGAATAGTGCTGCTGAGGTACTCCCCGTCTTCAGACACCTCAATGGCCGGGCTGTCTCCTTCTTCTTCTTCCTCCTCGTAGCGGTCATCGTCGTACTGATCGCCTTTATAGTCCTTTTTATTATTGTAGTGGTCTGTTTTGGGCACGAAGAGGTTGTTGACGACATAGCTGTCTTTGCTTACGCGGTTGTCGATTATTTCGTGCATCGCGAGCGGGTAAGTGACCTCCTCCAGTAAGTCCTGCGAAGTACGGGTAGCGCGCTTGTTACCATAGTCATCGGTGTACTCGAAGTCCCAGGAAAGCACCATCACGCGGGTGCCCCGGGAGTTGACTTTGCGGATAAGCGGCACGTAGTCGCCATCGGAAGCGATGAGCACGAGCACGTCGAATTGCTTGTAGAAGACCTGCTCGAAAGCCTCTAAGGCCAGCCATACGTCGATGCCTTTTTCAGACTTCCGGCCGTAGCTGTTGCTGCGTAGCGGCAGGTAATGGGTGGTGACGCCCTCAGACATGAGGATGTCATCGAAGACCCGCTCGTAGTACAGTTGTTTCCCCTTATGGCTGATTTCGGATGCGCTCAGCCGGCCGCGGAAGTAGTGGGCGTCCACAATCTGACAGTGGTTGAAGCCGGTGCCGTCGCCTTCGAGCTCGGCCACTTTATGCCGCACGAACTCGTGCAGGCCTTTGATGCTGATTCGGGTCTTTCGTTCGTGTACGTAATTGTAGTAGTTGCTAACGTGATAAAAGTAGTTTCCGTCGTAGAATACGCCAATCTTGGTGAGTGGCAAACCATTGGTATTATTCATTATCTATTTAGTGTATGTGTTCTTTCCCCGAAGGGCATTTTATAAAGTACCGGTTTAATGCGATATGGTTTAAAGATGTTGTGGTATAAGTGCTGCAGGCTTTTGCCCGCCGGGATGTAACAGGTATTGCTTTTTAGAGCCACAGGGCTTCCGTTGAGTATAAGGCGTCTCGTTTTATTTGGGAGGCAAAGGTAACATTTATTTTGGTGCATTAGCCCGGCTGCCCCGGCGAGGCCGCTGCGGAAGCTTGCAGGGGGAGGTAGCCAACTGCCCTGTCAGGCGGCAATGCCACACAGCTGTGCATCCTGGATATGCCTTTCCCGTCAGGATTCCGATAAAGCAGGCCCCAACGATCTCCCGGAAAACTTTTGTACATTTGGTAAAAACAAACTGTATCCTAAGCATGAGAAAGCTACTGATTCTTACCCTGTGTACCCTACTCTCCGCCGGGCTGTACGCCCAAAAGGACTTCTACGGCACCATTGAATATACCTACACCCTGGCCGGCGAAGGGGCGGAAGCTATGCAGATGTTTATGCCTACCGGTATGACCACTTACTACGCCAAAAACAAGATGGCCACTAAGATGAGCGGGGGCATGATGGCGCAGATAGGCCGTATCATCGTCAACGACGGGGAAGCCTTTGTGGTCA
>CAJXXJ010000051.1 GCA_913062745.1 uncultured Phaeodactylibacter sp. | reverse complement strand
CAAAATCACGTCACCCTCTTTGCCTACCGCGCCCAGCACCAGGCACTCGCTGATCATATTGGCAATTTGCTTGGGCGGGAAGTTGACTACCGCGATTACCTGCCGATCCAAAAGTTCCTCAGGCTGATAATGGTCCGTGATTTGAGCAGAAGTCTTTCGCTCGCCCAGCGGCCCGAAGTCAATGTGCAGGATATAAGCGGGCTTGCGGGCTTTTTCATTGGGGTAAGCCTGCGTGACGGTGCCCACGCGCATTTCTACTTTTGCAAAATCTTCCCAGCTGAGGGTACCGCCCTGCTCTGTCATACGGATGTGCTTTGGTCATTCTTCCCGAAAGAACGTAAAAAAAGCCCGGCAAAACTGTGATTGCCCGGCTTTTTGGAACAGGAAGGGTGGGTTTATCCATCAATTTCGCCTTCCCGTGCAGCTTCTTTAAGCTCTTCATTGGCAAAAATGGCTACTTCGACCCGGCGGTTTTTCTGACGCCCGGCTTCTGTCGCATTGGTTGCGGTGGGTTGTTCTTCACCGTACCCTATTACCGTGAGGCGGTCGGCATCCACACCTGCCCGCACCAAAAAATCGGCCACATTGCTGGCCCGGCGCTCTGAGAGTTGTTGGTTGTACTCCTCAGACCCTTTGTCGTCGGTATGGCCTTCGACCAGGATATTAGTTTCTTCGTATTCTTCCAATACGTCTGACAGTTCTTCCAGGTTTTCTTCCGTAGCATTACGCAGCCGGTAAGAGTCAAAGTCGAACATCAGGCCGGAATCAAAGGTGATCAATATGCCTTCGCCAACGCGCTCTACTTCGGCCTCTTCGAGCTCTTCCTCTATCTCCTCTGCCTGATTGTCCATGTAGTTGCCGATTAGCGCACCGGCAGTGCCCCCGATGGCAGAGCCGATCAGCACTCCCATCGCGGTATTGTCATCGCCGCCGATTACGCCGCCGAGCACTCCTCCGGCAGTACCGCCTATCACGGCGCCTTCGGCGGTCCGGCTGGTAGACTTACACGCTGCCAGGGTGAGCATAGCAGCCACTACGGCAAAAATTCCAATATTCTTTACGTACTGTTTCATAGGTCTTTATGGGTTTGATTCGCCTTTTTAAAGCAAAACCGGCATCCGGTGTTCGAGTGGGCGGTATCGAACACCGTGCAACTTTTTCAGTTTCAGTCGTAAAGCAGGCTGCCAAAATCTGGTACGCCCGATGAAAACCAAGAAACCATGAAACATACGAGCATTTTTCTTACCCTGGCCTTCCTGTTTGCCATTCAATTCAATGCACAGGCACAGCGAGATGCCGGCGATATTGGCATTGGTGCACAGTTTGGCCAGCCCAGCGCACTGAGCCTCAAAATTTACCAACCGGACGGGATTTCCACAGATATCCAGGCCGCCTGGGACCTTGACAACTTCTACTTTGTGAATGTACACGGCATGATTGAAAACCACATCGGCAGTGCAGAAAGCTTTCACTACTTTGTAGGCCCCGGCGTTTTTGCCGGCCTGCGCGATGGCGGAACAGAGGGGGAGACCGAATTTGCAGCCGGCATCAGCGGCAATTTCGGCCTCAATCTCATCATCCGCAGAGTGGAATTGTACGGCCAGTTGACCCCCCGCCTCGAACTCATCGACGAGACCGAGGGCATGCTGGGCGGAGGTATCGGTATCCGCTTTTATCTGTGATACCCCGAAATAATATACCCATTAATCCCAGAGCAGGGAGGGGTACCGCCCCTCTGCTGCCAGCTGGGCAAAGGCTTTCTGCACCATCTCCTTATCCTCCTGATAGGTGACGCCGTACCAGCGCTCAGCGTTGGGCAGTACGCTCAGCTTGATCGCTCCTTTTTTGATCAGGTCATTGACCACCAGCGGGATGTAAAACTCTGCCCGCGGATTGTCCTTGTTTTCTTCTACGAACTGCAAGAAGTGCTGCCGGGTGATCTCAAATATGTTGGGATGAAAGCCCCAGAAATTCATTGATACCAGCGCATCCGGCGATAAGCTGCCTGGCTTTCCCTCATCGTCGAATACAATGCCATCGGGCGTGCGCTGTATCTTATGGCGCTCCACCACATCCGTCAGCAGGCCTTCTGCGCTCACATCGCATACGCCACGGTTGACGTGCCCGGCGTCCGACAGGGTTTTGTCCAGCTGATAGCCGACCATGGCGTAGTGGTCTTCTGTACAGTCTTCTTTCAGGAATTTGGCCATAGACTCAAAGCTGGAAATGCCGTAGTAGTCATCGGCATTGATCACCGCAAAAGGCTCATTGATCTTATCGTGCGCCACCAGTACAGCGTGGGCAGTCCCCCAGGGCTTTTCGCGCTCGGGCAGTTCGTCCAGGCCTTCCACCGGCGTATTGATAGCCTGAAAAGCGTAAGCTACCTCGATTTTATCCTCAAACTTGCCTCCGAATTTTTCGCGGAAAGCGTCCTCTATATCCTCCCGGATGACAAATACAACTTTGCCAAAGCCAGCGCGGATGGCGTCGTAAATGGAGTACTCGATGATGACTTCTTCGTTGGGGCCCAGGCCGTCTAATTGCTTGAGGCCGCCGTAGCGGCTGCCCATGCCGGCAGCCAGAATCAGCAGTGTCGGTTTCATGAAGTTTTGGTGCTAAGGTAAGTGAAAATAACTATTTGCCTGAAGCCGTCGGCAGGAGAAGTGACGGGTTTAACAGGAGCTTTTCGCCGTACGCTGTTCCCGGACGAATTGCTCTACTTTGCGCTCCACCCGCAGCCGGTGCAGCAGAAAGCCGCCGATGAGCAGCAACAGGCCCAGGGCAAAGATGCCATTTCGCGTAAGCTCTACCTGATCGGTGTACAGGCTGTAAAAAGGGCGGATAAACAGTACTTCGAGGCTGATGATGAAGGCGGAGAGCAGAAACAAAAATACGCTGCCCGCTTTTGCGCGGTTAAAAAACAGGGGCTCCATGCGGCGCAGGCACTTTTTCAGAAAGAGGATACCGTGCTCGTGGTAAGGGTTGATGCGAATAAGCTCGCGCAGGACATGATCGCATTCTTTCAGCTCCAGGCGGCGGTAGTGGGAAGCCGCCTTCCGGAAAAGCAGTTTCTCAAAAATGTCCTCGCCCTCAAAGTATTGTACGTTGTTGTTGATGGCTTCCGCTATGGCCACATCCACCATGAGGAGGTGCTTCTTGTGGAAACCTACCTCAAACAGCCCGTTGACGTAAGCGATGAGCAGCTCGAAGTATTCCTCAAAATCCAGCCCGCGGATGGTTTCCTCCCGCTCCTCGTAGAAGTGGATGATACGCCGGAAGTTGTCCGACTCGATCTCTTTGAAATCGCGGAAAGTCTTGGAGTGGTAGGTGGACTTGTACAGCGGCATAAGGAATACTTGAAAATCAGGGCTTTAATGCGTAGAGAACCGGTTTACTCGGACTTGCGTCGATTTCAAAGCTGGCTATCTGCACGTTCAGTAAATATAATCCATCTGGCGCAGAATTGTTTACAAAAACCAGCTCGGTAATCGTGCAGTGGTCGCGCGGAGCTTCCGGATACTTCCAGAATGCCCGGTGTGCCGCGAGTGCGCCGCCGTCTTCCTCCCGGTCTACGGAGGGCAGGTCGAGCAGCAGGTGCTCCACGCCGCGTTCCACCAGATAGGCTACAGCATCAGCATGCAGGTAGGGCGGATTGCTGCCGGAATAGTTGGTGCGCAGTTTGAGCGCATCATTGGGCAGAGTGCGCAGTACCAGCGCTTCGGTGGGCGGGCTTTCGCCCAAAAGGCCTTCCAGCTGTTCCCGGAGGATGACCCGGTCGCCGTTGTCCAGCTTACGCGGAAATACGCTGATCAGGCGGGCTATAAAGTGGAAGCGTTTCAGGCATTGATTGATGGTGTAGGGCTCTTTTGCAATATGCCCCACGCATTCCGTGTGGGTGCCATTGCCGTGCACATTGAGCTTGACGTTCAGGAAATTGAGCGGGCCGCCCTGCGCCGTGGAGCCCACAAAATCTCCGGCCACCACCGGGCTCGTTTCCATGGGCGGCGCGTAGAAGCAATTGACGGTATCCAGGCCTTCGCGTAGCGGGATGCCGATATCAATGGGCAGGGAAAGGTCTGCGTGGTATGCCTTTCCGTTGTACATTACCTGAGTTTTCATATCTGTATGTGGTTAGGAGTTTCGGGTATCGGTGCCCCACGCCAGTTTGGTGCGGATGGTATCCATAAAAGATACATCGTGCAGCTGTACCAGGCGGATGCTGAAGTCATTCTTACGCACCGCCAGCTGATGCGCCGCTGAGATGGTCTCAAAGCGGGAGTCCAGCGTGCACAGGAAGTTCTCTGCCCGGCCCTCGATCTCAAAGGAGATGACTGCATCATCCGAAATGACGATGGGCCGGACGTTCAGGTTGTGCGGCGCTACGGGCGTCAGGACAAAGTTGCCGGAATTGGGAAAAATAATGGGCCCGCCACAGCTCAATGAGTAGCCGGTGGAACCGGTGGGTGTCGCCACGATGATGCCGTCCGCCCAGTACGAATTGAGATACCCGCCGTTGATGAATGTATGGATCGTGATCATGGAGGACGTATCCCGCTTGAGCAGCGTGCAGTCATTCAGCCCGAAGCGGATGTCTCCGAAAATGGGCAGATTGGACTCCAGGTAGATCATGGTGCGCTCCTCGATCAGGTACATGCCCCGCTTGAGCAGTTGAATGGCTTCAGCCACCCTTTTTTTCTCAATGCTTGCCAGGAAGCCCAGCCGCCCGAGGTTGATGCCTACGATGGGCACACCGCTGTCCCGGATATGGGTAGTAGCAGAAAGGATGGTACCGTCTCCGCCCAGGGTGATGAAGAAGTCAAATTTGCGGAAGCTGAAGTCGAGGTAGCCCTCAAAAATACCCACCTCGCCGGGGAAGCGGATCTCACCTTTGAGCTGTTCGAGATAAGGCGCATAGACAAATACTTCTACTCCTTCCTGATGAAGGGCATCAAAGAGGTGTTGTATGTGGGGGATGTCTTTGTCTTTTAAGACCTTACTGTAAATGACTACCTGCATTAGAAAGTTATGAATAGTTTTTCAGGCCATACCTACGCCTGTGCAGGCATCACTGTGTGGGCCTGTGCAAGAGCAGTTTTCAAAAAATGCTTGTTTCTTCAGGCATGAATGTACCAAAAATCTGTAACAACTGAGCGCTGATTTTGGTGATCATCAGCTTACACTCTTAGGATATTGAATAAGTTTCCTTACCTATTTACATTTACTTGACGGCAACCATTTGAAATGTTAAATAACTAAACTTTCATGGTGCACTATAATATATTTGCCTATACTGTATCGTACAAATGGTATGGAAGTTTTTCCAAAGTAAAGACCGCGCTGTTGATGTTCGTGCTCCATGCCTCATTATCTGTATTTCCAAATCCTTGTTTAAACGCAATGCGAGCGCCACAGAAGTTTATGTCTTGATCACTATACCAAAGGTGTTCTAATCTTTGTTTTTTATACACAAACTGGCGAATTGCACACAAAACGGCTGATCCACTTATAAATACCCTTGATTATGACTTGGTGTACTCGTTTGACCTACAGCTGCTGTATTAAGATTCTTGTTCTCCTTGCCCTGTCAGCTGCTTGTGAAATTTCATCTGCCCAGTCCATTCCTTGTGATGGACGGCTAATGGTTATTAACGGCTTTGGAAATGGAAATGTCTATCCAATCCTCATCGACCGGGAAAATGGAATGAGTACTACCGGGGATCCCATTGTTGAATTAGAAACACCATTACCATCATGGAACCCGGAATCCTATGGCTACCGTTGGAAGGATAGCACTTTTTATGGAACTATATTGTATCAAGATATCTATTCTATTGACTTATTTACGCTAAGCAAATCAGGAGCATTTTCATTGTCAGAAGTTGCTGACCCTGAACTTGAAGACGGCTCTGTATTACTCTCTGGCTGTGTATCCAACGATCAGCGGCATTTTCTCTTATTAGAAAACAGGAAGAGGCTCCCTACGCAAGGAGGGGGCTATGACCCCACTCGCCCTAATTTATTGCACAAAATCAACCTGGAAACCGGGAATTATGAATTTGACGAGACCATCCTGCTGCAGGTTACGGCTAACTCCGATACCATTGGCATTGTATCGACAGACATAGCCGTAGATCCTGTTTCCGGCCTGGCATATTCCTTTGATGGTTTTTCCAAGCGGCTGGTAACCATTGATCTTGAAACCGGAATAGTTGATAATACGAGCTACCCGATCATAGACTTTCACGCTACTTATGATAGTCGTAGGCCAAATGGGTTGTTTTTTGACTCATTCAACCGGCTGTATGGGGTTGCGCATGATATGTATAACCAATTTAGCGGGAGCTATCTATATGAATTTGACAAAAGCACTGGCACTATCGCTCATGTATATCCCTTTACGCCCCCTAGCGATACGGCAAAGATATACGATGGCTGCTCTTGCCCGATGACGGTCGCACTGGAAAAAGAGCTGCGACAGGAGGAATTGCGGCAGTGCCAAACTACAGAAGCGGTGATCAAGTTTGCTTTTATGAACCAGTTTATACTCGCCAGCCCTGTCAATTTCAGAGATAGCTTTCCTTTTGGTGTCGAGGTAGAAGAAGTCTTGTACAACCCCTACGGCGGAGACATTGGTGGGATAGGCAGCAATGTGCTGGATATCAAAAATCTGCAGCCCAAGCTTGGAGTAGATAGTATCGTTGTACGTTTATCCATATCAGAACAAATGGATGGAGGCAGTTACACCTGCCAGGCCAGCCTCTACGATGTCAATCTGAGCGAAATGGGGGATGAGCGCACATCCATACTCTCCGACTACCTGCCCACTCCTGCTTTCAATGATGCAACACCTTTTTCAGTTACGGAATTGGAAGCCCTAAATCCTATTTTGTCCTATGAAAAATGTGAAGACGCACCTTTAATATTGCGGCCCTTCGAAAACACGTCCGGCTTGGAGTTCCTCTGGGAAAATGGCTCTACAGCGGACACCTTGAGGGTCAGCAGCGCTGGGTTTTACGATGTAACAGTTAATACTGGCTGTGAGTCATTGGACTACACTGTAGAAGTTGAAGAGAATAAATTGTCTTTGGATTTAGGCCAGGACCAGACCATTCTTTTTGGGGAGACCATCGTTCTTGACCCGGTTATCCAGCACTCAAGCCCTATTGTTGAGTATCTCTGGAATTCAACGGATACTTCAGCCTTATCTTGCTTCACCTGCCCTACGGCTGAAATAGCGCTGACGCAAACAGATGCTATCTTAAGGCTTCAAGTTGAAGACGACAACGGCTGTATTGCCGAAGATGAAATTGAGCTTACTCTGGAACGGCCCGTATACGCGCCTACCGCTTTCAGCCCTAATGATGACGGTAGGAACGACATCTTTATGCTGCAGACACCATCTCAGGTGGAAGTGATCTATTTCAGGGTTTTTGACCGGTGGGGAGGGATGCTATGGGAGCAAAAAGACGGCCTGACTAATCATACGGCATTGGGATGGGATGGTAAATCCCGGGGTAATGAAAAAGCACCTTCGGGCCTTTACCTGTGGTCCGCTGAACTGCTATACCCGGATGGAGTGATTCAGCGATTATCCGGTGAAATAAGCCTACTGAGGTAGCAAAAGGCAAGTCGGCGTCAATACACCAGCATTACTACAAATTCATACTAAGATGCAAAAACAGGCCGCTTTCCAGTAAATCGTTGTAGCTGTATTCTATTTGTATGACTTTATTGTAGTAGAGGACGATATCCAGCCCTATGCCGCCGCCCCACAACGCACGGTTATTGAGAAAGTTATTAAGCTCCGGAGAAGCATGGGGCGCGTTGACATAGCCAAAGTCGCTATTGAAGGACAGGTGGAGCCGGAAAGGCATACGCTTAAACGCATCGATGGGCATCAGCTTACCAAAATTGAGGGCTTTATCCAGGAAGCGGAAGCGGAGGCTGCTCTTAAGCAGGCCCATATCGAGTCCGTCTATGATGTAATACTCATAGCCCCGGATGCGGTCGGCCCCGAAGCCCAGCGCGCGGTTTTCCCGGTAGGGCTGCTGAGTACGTATCAGGGAGAGCTTGCCGCGTGCTTCCAGCGCCATGCTCCAGCGGCGGTTGAGCGGCAAGTACCTGCCTGCCCCGGCCCGGATGGTCATGCCGTCGCGCTCTCCAAACAAGCCCAGGCCCTCCTTCAGCAGCTCACCGCTGAGGTAGTACCCCTCCCAGGGGTAGGCCGCTACATCGCGGCCTTCCTGTAAAAACTCGTAGCGGAAAGATGCAAAGCGCATGCTTCTGCGCCCCCCCAGAAAAAACTCCGGGTTGTGCAGTTTAGCGATTTCCTCCCCCACCTGTGTCTGCTGAAAGCCGAGCGTGAAGCGGTGGAAACTCTTGACTGCCGGCCGGTACACCAGCCCCAGCTGTGTACGGAAGCGGGCGTACACAAAATCGTCTTCCTGCTCGAAAAACTCCTGCTTGTTGTCGCGGGTCTGATAGTTGACTTCCCGGTTTCTGATATAATCGGTCATCACTGAGAAACCAAGCGTTTTAGCCTCATTGATGTACGGAATATTGTAAGCCAGCTCGTAACGCCGGGTGTAGCCGTACTTCACCGCAGCCTTCAGCCGGTCGTTGCGGCCGGTAACATTGATGTGCGCAAAGTCCATCCCGTAGTTGGTGCGTTTCAGGGAGCGGTTCTGCTCCACCCACCACACGTTGAAGTTGCGGTCGGCCAGCTCAAAGATTGGGATGGGATACAAAAACCAGGTCTCCTCCACCGTCACCAGCAGCTCTACCCGGTTGGTTTCGCCCTCCCAGGCTTTGAAGCTGATACCCGCTCGGTTGAACAGCCCGGTATTCATGATCATCTGTTCGCTTTGGGCGATGCGCCCGGACAGCTCATCGACCAGGATAGTGTCTCCTTCCCGGATGCTCATCTCCCGCAGTATGACGAAGTCCCGTGTTTTATAATTACCGGCAATCGATATGCTATCCACATAGACATACTCCGGCACTGTGGCCTGCCCGAAGAGGCATACCCCTGTCAATAATTGTAAGCTGAGGAGTAAGCTAATGCGCATAGAAGGTTGGGCTCTGTTTTCGTTGCGAGAATTTTTCGGGGAACACGGAACAGCATGCTCTTTTATACAGCTATGAAGTTACTGCCTTTATTGTCAATCACCAAGAGTGCCCTGGTATATAAGTGTAACTGGCTTGGCGAAAAGCTTTTTTGGCATTTTGTGAACGGACGGTTTCTATAGAAGCAGGCAGCAATTATCTTTGTTCGATGCAATTGGAGTGGCAGGAAATCCTCATCGTACTCTTTGGCAGCATGCTCGCGGGCAGCGTCAACACCCTTGCGGGCAATGGCTCCGCTATCACCCTCACGATACTGACGGAGCTCATCGGCCTGCCCGGCAACCTGGCTAACGGCACCAACCGCATCGGCATTTTCACCCAAAGCCTGGCGGGCAGCATCGCCTTTTACCGCAACGGCAAGCTCGACCTCTACCGCAGCCGCCGGCCTATCCTCCTCACTATGGCGGGGGCGCTGGCGGGCGTACTGCTGGCCGTCAATGTGAGCAATGAAAGCTTCCGATCAGTCTTCCGGGTGCTGATGGTGGTGATGTTCTTCGTCATTCTTGTCAAGCCTAAGCGCTGGCTGCGCGCTACCGACCCCGACAAAACGACTAACCCCTGGCTGTCTACGCCGCTGTTCCTGGCGCTCGGCTTCTACGGTGGTTTCATACAGATGGGTATGGGGGTGTTTTTCCTGGCGGTGATGGTGCTCTACGCCCGCTACTCGCTGGTGGATGCCAATGCGGTAAAGATTTTTGTAGTGGGCGCCTACACCTTTTTTGTTATCCTTATTTTCCAGTACCAGGGCCTTATCGACTGGAAGGTGGGGCTGATGATGGCCGTCGGGCAAACCATAGGCGGCTACGCCACAGCGCACTACGCCTCGCGCTTTGAGCAGGCCAATGTTTGGGCGCACCGCCTGCTCGTAGTCGTCGTGCTTTTGGCTATAGCCAAGTTGTTTGACCTGTTTTGAGGCCTTTCGTTTTGTTGATGAATCGTAATTTCCTTATTTTAGCAGCAAAACAACAGCGCATGAAAATCTCTCTACTCCTCGTACTGTTTATCCTTTTATTTGCCTTTATCAGCTGTAACTATACCTCTGCCGGCATTCTCGCACACAGCAAACCTTACGCCGACAAATTTGCAGACCGCATAGACGAAGGCTCCGGGCACCTCCGCAGCACCTACTATACGAGCTGGGAACGCACGGCCGACGGGCATTATGTGTTTAAGCAGTATTACACGCCGCACAATACCCTTACCGACTATATTTCTTACAGCAAACCTATACGTGACCCCAAATACCTTGATGGTCCAAGCAAAAGATGGTACGATGACGGCAGGCTTCGTTGGGAGCACTATTACGAAAATGGAAAGAAATTGCCCGAATGGAAAGAATGGAGCTATGAGACCGGCATGCTGGAAAGCGAGTCCAAATTCGACTCTACGCTTGGAATGTATATCGTGACGCGATACGATGAAGATGGCCTGCCGGTAGAAAAAAAGAGCCGCTTGTCCGAAGCCGGGGAAACGACGGAAACACTGCCCGCCTTCTACGCCCCCGAGTGCCGTGGCATGGAGGGCAAAGCTTTCCAGCAATGCAGCGACCGGGCTCTGCTCACTGCGCTGTACAAAAACATCCGCTACCCGGCTACTGCCCGGAATGCCATGCAGCAAGGCACCGCTGTTATCCGTTTCGCCATCGAGCCGGACGGAAGTATTTCGAATATACAGGTCATTCGCGGCATCAGCGAGCCCATCGCACAGGAATGCCGCAGGGTGGTGGAGACGTTAGACCGCTGGAAGCCGGGCACTCAAAACGGCGAACCGGTACGCGTACAGTTTACTATGCCGATTAAGTTTCGATTGCAGTAAAAGTGTTTATTGCTAACACCACATAAGCTCTTACACATGAAACCCTTTTTCACATTGTTGCTGCTGGGCCTGCTAAGCGCCGCCTGCAACTATCAGTCTACGGCCGGGCTGCAGAATACCGGCCCCTACAAAAACAAATTTGCCAAACAGGTCGAAGAAGGCTCTGTGCTGTTGCAGAGCACCTACTATACGAGTTGGGAGCGCACCGCAGACAGTTTGTTCATCTTCAAACAGTATTTTGTCCCGGGCAAAGCTTTAACCGACCTGGAAACTTATACGCGGCCGGAACGGAATAAGAAGTTCCTCCACGGCAGGCAGATGCGCTGGTACGACGATGGGACCCTTTGGGAAGAGCGCTACTACAATCAGGGCGAGCGCACCGGTGTCTGGAAGGACTACTATGATGGCAGCGGAGCACTGAAGGAATCGTCCACTTACGATGCCCGGGAGAAAGCCTACCGATACACCGGATACACGGAAGCCGGCGATAAGCTAAAGGAATACTACCGCAGAGAAGGGCTGCTCGATGGCCCCTACCGGGCCTACGCTGCCGATGGGACGCTGTTGGCGGAACGGCAGTACCGGGAAGGAGAGCTCCTGTCTGAAGAAATCTATCAGGAAAAACCGGTGCAGCGCCTGGCGGATGCCTTTCCGACAGACCGCCCCGCTGCATTCTTTGGCCCGGATTGCCAAACGCTCAGCGATGAGGAGTTTAAGCGCTGCAGCGACAAAGCCATG
>CAJXXJ010000050.1 GCA_913062745.1 uncultured Phaeodactylibacter sp. | reverse complement strand
GCCGGTGCCCGACAATGTATAAATATGCAGGCGGTACACGGTAGCCTCGCCGGCCTGCGGGCTGACGGCGACTTCAAAATCGCCGGGCCGGCTCCAGGTAAAGTCTGGCCACTCGTTAGGAAGGCTGCCGGGCAGCGCGCTAAGCTCCGTATCAAGCCGGTAGCTGGTGTACGGTTGGACCTGGAAAAACGCAGTTTGCGCGGTGACGATGCGGAGGCGGCCCGGCAACTGCTCCGGCAGCAGGGGTGAAAAGCTCCCGCTCACCAGATCCGGCTGTGCAGAAAAATCAATAAGCGCCTGGGCGCTGTCCTGTATGGCGTACACGCTGTAGCTCCAGTTGCCAGGGCCTGGCAGGCTTACCGGTCCGGCTACCGACAGCCCGGGCAGGGTTTCATAATCCACCGTGAGGCCACCTGCGCCAAGGCGCGGCAGAAATAAGGCTTTGGGCGCGGCATCTCCATTGGCACGAATGCGCAGGAAGCCTGCTTCTTCCGCCGTACCCTGTATCTGAAAGCTCAGCAAATCAGCGGCCGGGTCCAGGAAGAGGTCTCCCTGAAAAATATCGCGCCGCTCTTTGGGCCATACCAGCTGCTCCAGCGACTGTACGTTGCTGACTGCGACCTCCCAGTCCTGCTCAGCCGCAACAGCCAGCGTATCCCATCGCAGCCCGGCCGGCACATCGAGCAGGGTGGTAAGTCGGTACACCGTCTCTATACGGGGCGGGTTGCTGCCCTCCTGCACAGTCTCTGGTGCAGCAGAAAGGAAACTGACGTTTAAATTTTCAGAGCAGCCTTCGGTGGACAGATTGGCCCGGCTCTGCGGTGCCATTTGCAAATCTGCTGCCAACTGCCCGTTTTCGTCTGTCAAAAACAGCCACTGCACTGCGTCTTCAGCGGCCGGGCTCTGCCAGCTCAGCTCGTAAGGCGCACAATCGTTATCATCATTTTGGCGGCAGCCTGCCCACAGTAATACCATCAGGCCGATCAGAAGAATGGAGCGGTTTTGCATTTGCTCGTCGTTTAGGGATTATTAATCGAAGTGGTAAATATACGTTTTGCCCCTAAGATTTGTTACTAATAAAGAAGCCGGACTGTTCCATTTGGGTTCCGGAATAGGGGTAAACGGCCCGTCCCGGCATCTTAAGACAGAACCAATCAGGAATATCATGAAGACTATTTTAAAATCACTCCTCGTAGCGCTGATCGGCAGCACTTTGCTAAGCGCAAACGCACAAGACAGCCGAAAGCTTGATTACTTCGATGCCATCACGGTAACCGGTGATGTGGAAGTGACGCTCGTCCGCGGAGATGAGCCGGGCCTTGCTATACTTACAGAGGGCGTTGATGATGACGATGTTTCCATTTTCGTAAAGGGCAAAACGTTAAAAATTCAGATGATTGAGGGCTTGTTCCGGGACCTTGACCGGGTGGAAGTTATCGTCACCTATACCAAGCTGCGCGGTATCAAGAGCAGTGCCGGGGCCGAGGTCCGTTCTGAAGGCGTTGTGGAAGGAGATGAGCTACAGCTAAAAGCATCGAGTGGTGGACGGCTCACGCTTGAGGTGCAAAGCAACAGCATAGAGGCTACCGTGTCCGAAGGAGCGGGGCTTACCATTGCAGGAAATACAGAAGACCAGGAAATCACCGCCTCGACCGGTGGAATTTATGATGCCCGCGAACTGCAGTCGCAGCGCACTTATGCCAAAGCCACTACCGGCGGAGAAGCCAGCGTGGTCGCCAACCACCGCCTTGATGCCAATGCGTCGACCGGGGGTATCATCCGCTATTCCGGAGAGCCGGAGTTCAAAAATACCCGCTCGGTCATTGCCGGCGAAATCCATCAGCTGTAAATAGCTGGCTACTAGAGGGTTTAGTGGAAGATAGTGCAGGGCGGCGCGCAGAAAAAATCTGCAACAAAAACCGCCCTGCCCTGTTTCGCTTTTGGTTTGGTTCAAACGAGAACTGCCCATTAGTAAACTATTTTCACACTACAATCCACCAACATTATGAAAACCCTTTCCCCGCTGAGCGCCATGCTCCCATTACTTATTATGGCGCTCGGACTTTTCTCCTGCGAGGAGCCTGCTCCACAGGAAAACCTCGTCGAAGTAGCCTCCGGCAAAAATGACGTCAGCACACTTGTCAAAGCACTGCAAGCCGCAGACCTGCAGTCCGCACTGGAAGGTGAAGGCCCGTTTACCGTATTTGCTCCTACTGATGATGCATTTGCCAATTTGCCGGAAGGCGTACTTGATGCATTGCTTCAGGCTGAAAACAAGGAAGCACTGAGCAACATTCTGCGCTACCATGTGGTCAGCGGGCAGATGAGTGCATCTGACATCAGCTCGGCTGCTAAGGAAAATGGCGGCACCTACGAGCTGGAAACCCTGAGTGGCGGCAAGCTGATGGTAAAAATGGATGACGAAGGTGCCAACATCCTGCTGGAAGACGCACAGGGCAATACTGTTTCCGTACAAAAAGATGAAGTTAAAGCCTCCAACGGCATTCTCCATCCTGTCAATGGCGTGTTGCTGCCGGCAGGTGTGGACCCGACCGCACTCGTAGCTGGCCCTGATATTGTGGCGGTTGCTTCCGGCAATGAGGATTTCAGTACGCTTGTTGCTGCAGTCAAAGCGGCAGGACTGGTAGAAACACTGCAGGGCGAAGGGCCGTTTACTGTTTTTGCGCCTACTGATGCGGCCTTTGAAGCGCTGCCGGAGGGCACGCTGGAGATGCTGCTGAAGCCGGAGAGCAAGGATCAGCTTACCGGTATCCTCACCTATCATGTAGTTGCCGGAGCTGTAGACGCAGCGACGCTTACTGAAGCGATACAAAGCTCTGACAATGGCGAATACACTATTTCTACCGTAAACGGAGGAGAGCTGACGGCCAGCATTAAAGACGGAAATGTAATACTCACCGATGCACAGGGGCGCACGGCCCAGGTAGTGGCCACGGATGTGGACGCCTCCAACGGCCTCATCCACGTAATCGATACCGTGGTCATGCCGTAAGAAGCAAATACTCACTAGTTTTCCGGCCAAAGCCGAATACAGCTCTGGCTGCACAAAAACAATCAATGATGCTCCGTCTGCCGGGACCCGGCGGGCGGAGTTTTTTTATCCCATCTTGCTAAGGTCTACCGGGAAGGAACTGATGCCCAGTTCGGCTTTGATGCGCTCATTGAGGTGCCGCGCCTGCTCGTAATTCGGGAAAGAGCCTACCACGATTCTGTACAAGGTATTTCCGCCACGCTCAGTAATTTTGACGATGACAGGCTGCTGGAATTGCCGCTTCAGCTTTTCTACCTGCACCATTACGTTGCCGTAATTGCCGAATGCGCCTACCTGCACGCCCCAGCCATCTGCCTCCTGCTCTTCCACTTCAAACCGGAACATCCCGTCTCCGGAGCTGACTTTGTCCTCGACTGGTTTGGGTGCAGGGCTGGGCGGTGGCTGATCCCGGTCGCGGCGGCGCAGCGCTTCGGCCACGGCCTTATCAGCATTCACCCTGCCGTAGCCATAGCGCACAGAGTGCCCGTTGCGGTATTCCGAACTGCTGCCCACCTTATCGGCCGTGCTGCGCAGAATCTGCTTGACCTCGCGGGCGGTGAGGTCCGGATTGGCAGACAGCATCAGCGCACAGACACCGGCTACGAGTGGTGTGGAGCTGGAGGTGCCGCCGAAGTGTTTGTAATACGGCCCTCGGTCACGCCCGTCGCGGTAATAGCGGTAGGCGCCGGTCTCCCAGGATAAGCCGGGTTCCCAGGAGGCCCGTGCCGCCAGAATCGGCCAGTCACCGTTGGAAGGAGCACAGACATCGAGCTCCCGCCCCCGGTTGGAATAGCTGGCGTGCCGGTCCTGGCTTGTGGTAGCGCCCACTGCGATCACATCCGGATGAGCGGCGTAAAAGTTGAGGTAGTCTAGGTCATCATTGCCAGCCGCAAAGAGGATAATGCAGCCTTTTCCGCCCCTACCTCGCCGGGCAGCCCGTTCTATGGCCTGCTCTTTGACCGGGCCAAGCGAAAAGCGGGGATCCGTCGTCCCCCAGCTGCAGCTGATGATGTCCGCGCCATTCTCCAGGCAGTAGTCAAACATCTGCTCAGTGGCCCGGTTGCTAAAGGAAGTGCCGTGTAGCGGCATGAAGCGCGCAGCCGGCGCAACCCCAACGATGCCTCTGCCGTTGGAGACAGCCAGAGCTACACTTGCGCAGGGCGTTCCGTGGGTGAAGCGGGGGTCGCCCATGCTCATGCTGGAAGACTGCCGCCACAGATCATAAGGGCGGTATATTTTGGTGCGCAAATCCGGATGGTTTACGTCAAAACCATTGTCAATAACAGCGATAGTCACATTATCAGAGCCCATGCCGTCAAGGCGCTGCCAGGCATCGTAGACTTTGGCATCCGCACCGTAGCGCAGACGATAATTGGAGCCCGGCACCCGGCCGCGGTTGCGCAGATGCCACTGCTGAGAGACGAGGTCATCGGTGGGCTCCCGGAATTCGTATTCGTCCAGCAGGGTGTCAAGATCCGGTTCGGCTGTTTTCACCATGGATATCTGCTGCAGTAAATGGCCCACCTTGATTGGGTTGGGAGAGCCGGCTGTAACCCGGGCGACAATAAAGTTGGGAGAACGACGCTCCACGAGCTCCAGCTTGTACTCCTCCAGTACGATCTGCTGTTCGGATTCGCTGGCCAGTTCTGCAAAGGTAATATAGATCTCACCGGTGGCGACCAGTGGTTTATCGCTGCCTTCGGCATAGTATACGTGGGTACCCACTTCCACTTCTTCACGCTCACGTATTTCGTCCAGTTTCTGGTCGATATCTTCATCCCCTTTTTCCAGGCTTACCACCCGGAACCCCCCGAGGTTGGAGTGCATTTCGGCCTGAATGTAGTCTTTTCCTTCTGCAGACTCTTCTCTGGTGCGAAGGCCAACGAGCGTTTTGCTTTTTTTGAGGCGCAGCTCATTTTTACCGCTTTTGATCTTCAACTGGCTCATAGTGGGTACAGCGTTTTGCTTGATGTTAGGGGTTTGTCTGACCGCTCAATATAAGGTTAATTCACGAAAAAAGGAATGTGTAGCGGCAAGAGTAGGCACCAAAAAACAAGCCCGGATGCTACGTTGCTCGTAACATCCGGGCTCTTCGGCAGATTACAGTCCGTCAGTGATTAGGCGCGGCGCTCCTTCTGAGCTTCCGCATACATCTTCTGCAGCTTTTTGCGTGCAAAAAAGATGCGGCTCTTTATGGTACCGAGCGGAGAGCCGAGCTGTTCGGCGATCTCATCGTATTTGTAGCCCTGATAGGCCATCATAAAGGGGCGGCAGAAGTCTTCCGGCAGGGAATCGACCATTTTCATCAGCTCTTTGTAAGCTACGTTGTTTTCACCATCGTTCTCCACGGTTTTGTCGCCGGAGTTCAGGTAGTAGTTGTTGGGCGTCTGATCGATGATCATGTTGCGGCGCACCTTCTTACGGTAATTGTTGATGAAGATGTTTCGCATAATCGTTACTGCCCAGGCTTTGAAATTAGTGCCCTGCCTATATTTGTCCGCGTTGGTAATGATACGGACGGCTGTATCCTGATACAAATCTTCAGCATCGACCGTATTGCCGGTCAGCTTGAGCGAAAACGCCCGCAGTGAACTGCTGATGCTGTCGAGTTGTTCTTGAATTTGGTTTTGAACTGCGTATGTCATAGCCGGTGATTTATATTTGATGATTGCCGTTGTAATTATTATTTACAAATCTACAGTTTGAACATCAATTTTGCAAAAAAAATTTCCCATTCCCGCCATTAATCGTCTTTACTGTTGCCGTTTTGACACTTGAGTTGCATTTTGCCCCGAATTCGTTAAATTTCTTAACACCATTAAACCATGCGGGGCTTCATTTGTACTTTAGGTTGATACATGAGATGTGATTTCCATTTGCAGCTAAAGCAGGATTAGTCATGAGCTTGGTCAAAAAAGAAGAGCAAACCATTTACCTCCACCAGAATATTCGCTTTCTGCGCAAGCAGTTGAAGCTCAGCCAGGAAGAGCTGGCCAAGCGTGTCGGGCTAAACCGGGGCAACATCGCCAGTTATGAGAACGGCTCCGCGGAGCCTAAAATCTGCAACTTGCTGAAACTGTCCAACCTGTTCAGCGTCTCCATCCTCGACCTCACTAAAAATGACCTGAGCGACCAGGCTAAGCTCGAGCAGGCCAGCGAGCACTACAAGGAAATTTCATCCAATGAAGCGGAACTGATGGAACAGTTTCAACGCCGCTCTCAGGAGCTGCAGAAAGTAATTCACAGTATCCACACCTGCTACGATTATAAGTCGCGTTCCCTGCCTCAGGAAGTCAAAGAGTCCAAAGCTTACAAAATGGCTTCTATGAAGTTTGAAGAGCTTTTCGATGCCTCCGAAGAGTTGCTGAATAACCATCATGCCCTGATTGATTTTGTGCGCTGCCGACTGAAAAAACAGGGATAGTCGGCACAGCCCATTTATCCCCCCAACTGACAAGAGCCGGGCACTTTACAAAAAAAATTACTCCTACCCCACCCCGCGTCTAACGCCTGTATCCAAAGGCTTTAGCGTAGCAATCTACGCTTTACGAATGACCGTTGCTGACATATGTCACTGGCGTCGTATCAGTATTTTTTGTATTTTTGGTGTGTAAAATGTAACTGAGAGAACCCAAAGCACGTACAAATATGCACAAACTACTGACACTGCTTAAGCGGGTACCTGTCCCGTTTAGCCACCAGAAACCGTCGAATCCCATGAAAATTACCATTACGCTGGCAGCGCTGCTGCTGCCAATCTCCATTTGGGCGTTCCAGCCCGCTTCTCCTCCTTTCATACAAGGCAATATTGAAAGTATACAGCAACAAGCTGCCGAGGAAGGCAAGCTTTACTTTCTGCATTTTACTGCAGAGTATGTGATGACTTGCAAATGGATGAAGGAAGAGACTTTTACGGACCCCGATTTGATGAATTACCTCCAAGACAGCTACCTGGCGCTGGAAATAGACGTCAACGAGCCTGATGGCATGGCGCTGCAGCATCAGTACGGCATCACACAGCTACCGACGCTGCTCGTATTCAGCACACGGGGCCAGCTGCTAGGCGAGCGAAATGGCACCGTTGCGGCCAAAGAGCTGCTTGCTTACCTGCGCAGCTTTGACAAGCCGGCGAACCGGGTGCAGCCGACCGCAGCACAGCCATCTTCCGGTGCACGCCCGGTGCGGGTACTGCACAGTCCGGACCCCATCCTTGAGGTATCTATGCCGCGCCTTGTACCCGATGCAGGCAACAATGCCCCGACTGCTTCCGTGGCAGCTCATCAGCCGGCCCGGCCTGCGCCGCCCGCTGCAAAGCCGCCTACCCGGCGGGTTCATGAGACACAAGCCCGCGTCGAACAGCCCGCTCATACGCCGCCCAGCTCCTACTATACTGTGCAGGTCGGCGTATATGCCTCGCTGGAAAACGCCCGGGAAGCAAGCCGGGAAATAGAAATCAAGGGCGGACAGTCCGTCGCTATACATGAAGGAAAAGCCGGTGGTGCCAATATCTACCGCCTGCTCGCCGGGGTCTTTACAGACCGAAGCGAGGCAGCAATGTTCCATAACAAACTGGAGCAGCAAGACATCAACGGCTTTATCAAACGCATTGAAGAGCAGTAAGTGAGCTTAGGGCTTCTCGAAAAAGAAGTTTTCCAATTGTTTATTGCATGGAGGAGGCACAAAACCAGCCGTCGGGCGGGTTTTGGGACTTATCAAGGCAAAAGCTGCCAAAGCAATTGGAAAACTTCTTTTTGCCCCACTACTTAGGCTTAGTATTTATGCCGGAATTATATCCCCCTGGAAGGCTGACGAAACTCTCGTCAGCCTTTTTAATTTCCAAAGCCATTTTTTTCCCGCTGCCCTCAAAGCTGCTATCTTCACGCGGTATAAAGCCATAACCAATGCCTGTTACACTCTTTCGAAATATCGCCTGCCTTGTCCTCGGGGGAACCGCCGATACCCCTATGCAGGAACTGCCCGCCCTTGAAGATGCTTTCCTGCTGGTGGAAGACGGAAAAATCAAAGATTTTGGCCCCATGGCCAACTGCCCGCCCAATGCTGCGCAAACCATCGAGCTGAACGGCAACTACCTCTTTCCCAGTTGGTGCGACTCGCATACCCATCTGGTTTTTGCGGAAAGCCGCGAAAAAGAATTTGTGGACCGGATCAGGGGGCTGAGCTATGAAGAAATAGCCCGGCGGGGTGGCGGTATTCTCAATTCAGCCCGCAAGCTCCAACAGGCGGAAGAGCAGGAGCTGCTGGAGCGTGCTCTGATGCGTGTGGAGGAGGTCATCAGCTACGGGACCGGCGCATTAGAGATCAAAAGCGGCTACGGGCTGACTGTAGAGAGTGAATTGAAGATGCTGCGGGTTATCCGGTCTGTTAAAGAGCGGGTGAACATACCGGTGAAGGCGACCTTCCTCGGGGCTCACGCCCTGCCGCCGGAGTACAAAGCAGACCGGCAGGGCTATCTGCGGCTGATCACAGAGGAGATGCTGCCGCGCATCAGCGGAGAAGGCCTGGCTGACTACATCGATGTTTTTTGTGAAAAAGGCTTTTTCAGCCTGGAGGAAGCCATACAGGTGATAGAGGCCGGAGCACGCCACGGGCTGCGTGCCAAGGTCCATACCAATCAATTCAACAGCCTGGGGTGCATACAGGCCTGCGTGGAGCGCAACGCCCTGACCGTTGACCACCTGGAAGTTATAAACGAAGAAGAAATACAGAGCCTTAAAAACAGTGATACGCTGGCCACGCTACTGCCTTCCGCCCCCTTCTTCATCGGCGGCCACTATCAGCCTGCCCGGCGTATGCTCGATGCCGGGCTGCCGGTAGCCCTTGCCACTGATTACAACCCGGGCTCTACGCCTTCCGGCAAAATGCAGTTCGTCCTCTCTCTGGCCTGTATCAAGTGCGGAATGCTGCCAGAGGAAGCCATAAAAGCTGCTACCATCATGGGGGCCAAAGCTATGGAGCTGCAGGATGACTACGGCAGCATTGAAAAAGGAAAGGCCGCCAACTTCTTTGTTACTCCTCCGATGCCTTCACTGGCCTACCTGCCGTACGCTTTCGGCAGCGACCTGGTGGAACGCGCCTATATCAGAGGCGAGCTTGTGGCCGACAAACGACGGTAATGCGCCCCACCGAACAGCAGCCCCCGATAAACGTTCAAACAGTGATTTTCCGGTAGCTGGGCTAAGGCCAAAAGCAGGCACTCCCCGGCTACCCTGCATTAGTAAACTAATATCACCTTATGAACGCCGACAAACTTGCCAAACTGGTCCCGATAACCTTCCTGAGTATTGGTGCCTTTGGACTCAACAACCTCTTTCAAATCCCTGACTGGTACGATAAGCTGCTGCAGGAAGCCTGGACGCTAAGCTTCACACAAGTGGATATAGCCGAAATTGCGCTCTACGCCGTCAGCGGGCTTGCTTTCTGGCTGATCTGGAAGGACCGCTCCCTCAGCGATATCACCTGGACTGCCTTCGCCTACTTTAGCGTTATCCTGTTCGCTTCGGTCTGGTCGCTGCTTTTCTTCGGGCTGCAGTCCCCCCTTGCTGCATTTGCGGATATGATCGCCCTGTCTGCAGCTATCGCCATCGCTATGGCGCAGTTTTTTAAATTCAACCGGCTCTCCGGCTTCCTTATGGTCCCCTGTCTGGTCGGCGCTCTGTTTTTCGCCGTCAACAACTACCATCTGTATCAGGTCTATACAGAAGTCATCAATCCGTAATACGCTGCAGCAGCTTTTCGAGAACCAAAATTGCGGTTCCGGTGTTTATCTTTCAATTATTACTGAAACAACCGAAATAACATATGAAAAGTGTTATCACCTGTGATATGGAAGGCCGGATCGAGACCTTCAACAAGGGAGCTGAGCAGATGTTCGGATACCCTGCCGAGGAGATTATCGGCAAGGAGCGGGTATCCGTTTTCTCTCCCGGCGAGATCGTTTTGCAAAACGTGCCCGTCTGGCTGGAAGAAGCTAGCAGTCAGGGCAAGCACGAATCCAAAACTAAGTTCGTGCGCAAGGATGGCTCTTCTTTTAATGCCCGCATCCGAATCACCCCGACCTACGCCAACGGCAAAGAAAATGGGCAGACCGGCTACTGTGGGGTAACGGAGATCATCGAAGAAGATGTCAACCCGCCCATCCGCTGGCAGACTAAACTCATCAAGGCCCTGGCAATCACCCGGATGCCGTTCCTTTCTGCCGTGCTTATGCCTGCTTTCATCGGCGGAGCATACGCTTACCATTATTTAATAAGTGAGCCGCAGGCTGCTTTTAACTGGTGGTATTTTGCATTAACAGTCATTGGCGTCGCCCTGCTCCACCTTGGAAGCAATGTGATGAACGACTACTTCGACGTCAAGGACGGTACAGACGGGCTGAATAATGACTATTTCCTGCAGTTTTCCGGCGGAAGCCGTGCCATTGAGCTGGGGCTCATCTCCCTTGAAGGCACCAAGCACCTGGGGCTTGCCCTGATGGGCGCTGCTTTTCTAATCGGTATTTACCTTACGGTACAAACCGGCTGGATTACCTTAATAATCGGTCTGTCCGGTGCTGCTATCGGCTACCTTTACACCGCCCCTCCCGTGCGCCTTGTGGCACGGCATGGACTTGGCGAACTGGGCATTTCACTGGCATTTGGGCCCCTCGTCACCGGCGGTGTGGTATACGTCATGACCCAACAGCTGGATGCGATGGCATTCCTGATCGGGCTGCCCGTGGGCCTGCTTACCGCAAATATCCTGCTGATCAACGAATTTCCGGACGCAGCTTCTGATGCTCAAACTGGCAAAAATCATTTGGTGGTCACTTTCGGCAAGGAGAAAAGCACCTATATTTACTTGGGCATACTCCTTACGGCTTTTATCGTAAATATGGCCGTTGCCCTGCTGCTTCCTGCTACGAACCCCTGGCTCATTGGCGTGAGCGTTGCTTTCCTGCTGGCGGGTATCTTCATCTACCGGCATATCCGGGTACACTATCAGGACCGGGAATTGGTCACTTCCAATAAAAATACAATTGCACTCAGTGCTCTGACCGGCCTGCTGACTACTCTGGCGCTGATCGTTGCCTGAGCGTAATCATGATGACTCTTTACTTTTCAGAGGCTGCTTCCACAAAGGGGGCAGCCTTTTTGGTTTCCCTATGGCGCTAAGCGCTTGGATCTGTAAGTGCCTGATTCCGTGGAGTCCGGTAGTGACAAAGGTTTCAGAAGGAAAGGACGGCACCCGATTCGCTGAGGCTGCATAGTATTAAATAAGGAGCGCAGCGTCAGCACTTTACTTCTTCCAGCGAATTTTCGCAAAATTCCGCCCCACATTCTTTACTTTCTGCTTAAAAGGCCATAAATTGTAGCGAAAATTCGCTAATCAAGAGATTTAAAGTATATCAGCCATGGAAGATACGCTCACCAAAGTAGCCGTCCTGAAAGGAGGAGAATTTCTGATCAAGGACAGCGAAGGCCCGGAAAGCACCTTCATTCCCGAAGAATTCAACGAAGAGCAGCGGATGATCCGCGATACCGTCCGGGACTTTTTGCAAAACGAAATTTTGCCCAACCTCGACCGCATCGAAAAGCAGGAAGAAGGCCTTGCGCCTTCGCTGCTGGAGAAGATGGCGGAACTCGGGCTCCTCGGCTCGCACATGCCTGAAGAGTACGGCGGCATGCAG